>JBILET010000170.1:0-4197 GCA_044351935.1 Bdellovibrionota bacterium | reverse complement strand
GAAAATCTTGATTATTACCAATTATTGGGGGTTTTAGGTCAAGATTGCACTCATCCTGAATACGAATGGATGGTTAAAGACACAGCAGATCATCTAGAAACTGCAATTAAGAATTTCACTACAGATTTTGATCAGAATGTAATCGTGGGCAGTAAAAACGATCCGGATTTTCCATCCGGTGCTGGTATATTTGACAAACAAAATGTCGATTTTATAAAAGCTCTAAAAATAATTTTTACTGCTAAGACTCTTCTTCCCTACGATGAACCTAGAAGAATGTATGACGCTGAATTAGGTAAAAAAATTGTCGCTCGAGTAATTCAGGATCAAGATAACTTATCAGATTTACAAATATTAGGGATTCCTATAGACCAACTGCCAAGCGATCCCAATAAAGTAAATGAATACATAGATAACGTTGCCAAACTTAGATTAAACCAAGTTTTTAATGCATCAGAATCTTTAAAACCTAAAGATACAATTGAAATGAAAGATTGTGACTTGGTTGCAAGTATTATCGAAAAATCTGCTGCTAATCTAAAAGATGATATTAAAGCTGCAACTAATGCAGAATATTCTTATAAAGAATTTATGGATTTAATTGATGTGCGCGGACCAATGTGGGAAAAAGTCGCCTCGACTGTTGGAGTAAAACTAGAAGATCTAAGATTAATTAGCCGAGCCACAAGAAAAGCAATGATTAGTCTTGCCAGAAGGCATCCTGGACCAATTGCATTATTTATTGCCGTTGAGTTAGCTGCGCCTGCAATTTATGACAATCTTCCTAAAGAACTGCGAGCAAAACTTCACAATCACGCAACCAGTGTAAGAAAAAGAGTTGGCGATTTTTTTAATGACGAAATGATACCTGCTTTTACAGATGCAAAGGATAAAATTGCAGGTATATTTCAAAGATAGTCATAGTTTTAGTGACAAATAATTCGGTTAAGCTATAAAGATAAATTTCCGTTAATCATCAATAGTGAAAATTGATGAATTATCTGGATTATTAGCATCTGTACAAAAAATTCGTACGGAAACTTCTGCCGCTTATCAGAAAGCGATAAAAAAAACTGTATCAGAAAATAGTTTTCGAAGCGATTTCGAAGAATACATCGATCGTTCAAAACGAGGTTTGCCAACAGGTGATTTAAATGTAAATCAGGAATTAGGAAAAAGACTTACAAATTCAAGTGACTCTTTATCCAAGATGGATCCTAAAGCATTAGAAAAATATTCTGGATATGTATCGGGATTGTCATATAACAAACGAGGACGTTTCGTAGCATATTTATCTGAGGCTATTGAGTCATCAGAACAATTACTTAATTTAAAAAGTTAATATTTGACTTTACTGTATGGAACAGTTCTTTAAATTTATAAGCAGATTTTTAATTTATATTACAATCAGTGTAATTTTCTCATCGCCGGCAACAGCTGCTGAATTTCCTAAATTATCTGTATTTATAGATGCTGACAAAGACTTTGTTACTAAAGTTGGCGGTCCAGCAAAAACTCAAAAATTTATTAATGAACTGATTGCAAAAGTTGATGCATTGTATCGTAAAGAATTAGGGATAACTGTGGTGCTTTCAGGAGTTCACCTATGGGACTCAGATGATAGTTTTAACCGCACAACTCAAAGTACCCTTCTGGCAAGTTTTGCTGCGTACGGCGAATCTAATTATCGCTCAATTTATACTTATGATGTTGCTCACCTTCTAGTTGGAGCAAGCCTTGGCGGAGAAGGCGGCATTGCGTATCAAGGCTCTGCTTGTGGGGACCCTTCATCTGCACCGTATGCATACGGATTATCGCAACCAGACTTAACAGATACATACGAGTTTAATACTCACTTATTTGGGCACGAAGTTGGTCACAATTTAAATGCTGAACATGATTTACTCCCATCATGTGCTGTTAAAACTGTAATGTGCCAAGCACAAATTGGAGGATTATTTTCGAGTGACTCTAAAAATTCGATCGCTAGTTACGTAACAAATCAGCAATCACGGGGATGTTTTACAACAATAGAAAAACAAGATCCAACCACAACTGTAAAATTAAAATTATCTATTAACAAAGCCAATGTTAATTACAAAGTGACGGGGGCACAAAATTGCACAACACTTACTTTAGTTGGCTCACCTACTAAAGTGGGACTCTCAACAATTTTTGGATACCTTCAACTTGGTAAAGTTACACCAACTAGTACTGTTAATGCGATTTCTAAGAACGTGCTGGCGCTAAGAGGTAGCTCAAAAATTTATATCGGGGCATATTGTGATGGACAACTTACAAGAGCAATTGCAAGATTAGACTCAAAAAAAATCATAAGCCGCCGAGTTACAACAAGCGCCGTTTTATCCTTAAGAAGCTTACAGAAAAACTTCAAGCGAGTTTCTGGTTAATATAAATTAGTACTAATTGCAGTTATATGCCGGTGGCATATTATCGATTCTTTTAGATTCTGCCTGTGGGATTTCTTTCATTTTTAAATTCATCATCGAAGCATATGGAAAAGGATTGCTCGGCTCATAACCAATGCTAGGGTTATACTTCGTTCCATATAATGGCATAGCAGTTAATAGTAGATGGTATGCCTTTGATAGATTTTTTTGCACTCCTTTGCCATGATAGTAAGCTTGGGCAACTGCAACAATTGCTTCAGGATCACACATAGCTGCTGCTTTCTGAAATAATCCAAATGCTTTCTTAAGAGACTTAGTGACACCATCTCCGTGCTCATAGGCAAGTGCAGCATTGAAAAATCCTGATGAATCTCCATTCTGACCAGCTAATTCATAAAAATAAACCGACTTTGCTAGATCCTTAGCTGCACCATCCCCTGTGCTATATATGGTTCCAAGTTTGAATGCTGCTTGGGCATTTCCATTTTTTGCAGCAACCTCAAGTTGAGGTATAGATCCATCTGCAAGTATAAATTGAGCATCAGCGTCCCCAATCTGCGCAAGATTCTTTAAGTTATTAGTGGGAACGTAGTATCTGGTACATCCACATATTAACGAACCAATGATTAAGTTACTCGCAAATAGTAAATATTTATTTACAAGATTCATAATGAAGTGATTAGGATGGCCCACAAGATCCTTTACTAAGGATTTTTTCAACGCCTGAATATCTAGCTTCTATATCAACTGAATTCGGTCCTTCATCATAGTTTCTAGTCATTTCAATTGTGTAATCAATTTTTGGTAACAATTTAAGAGTTAAGTTACATAAGACTCTACCCTTTGGGTATGGACTACATGTTTGTTGACCCGCACTAGGACCGGAATAAATTGTATGACAGTTATTATCTCCCCATTCATACTCAACGCCAATTTTTTTATTTCCTGGTAGAATTTGTAATTCCTTATCTGATTTATCACCTGACATGAAA
The DNA here is from genome assembly GCA_044351935.1 of Bdellovibrionota bacterium. Taxonomy (GTDB): domain Bacteria; phylum Bdellovibrionota_C; class UBA2361; order UBA2361; family JBIKWN01; genus JBIKWN01. The sequence continues at coordinate 794 of JBILET010000170.1, read as the reverse complement.
AATGACGAAACTCTTTTGTCGTCGATAAAAACATTATTCACTTGGCCATATGAATCTCGCGGCTGATAACCCGTTGTATATTTACGAATCACAACCTTCGCTACAGCTGAGTCTGGCAGACGATCTCCATCATATGTTTGGATAGGCCCTAGAAAACCTCCGCATCCAGCCAGAAAAAAAATCAAAATAGAAATAAATAACTTTAGAATAATCATGGTAAATATTAGTCGGTATAAACTAATGACTACTAAAGTTTATTATTTAAAACGATGTGTTTGCTAATACACAGCTCTAACATAGTTAGCAGCACTTTGAATCATGTGAGTAGCACCAGCAGATATTGATTCTAATGTTGCATGCTCGGTGGGTGAATGACTTAATCCTTTATTGGGTACAAATGACATTCCTACCGGAATCGTAGAGCCATCTGATCTTTTAAGATTAGCCACAACAGCAGAGTCATGTCCTGCGCCACTTGGCATTTTCAAACATGATAATGATAAATCGTTTGCAGCTTGAACTTTTGCTATTTGCAATTTGGAATCTAATGAAGTCACTGGCTATGTACGACTAAGTTCGCAACTCACAAAACCTAAGTTCAATTTTGATGTAATAGCTTTAAGTCTTTGTGATAACTCCTCAACACATTGATTCATGTAATTTGTATCAATTCCTCTTAAATCAATTCGCATACTCGATTCGCCACCCACAGAAGACGGCCCTACTCCACCTTTTACTTCGGTAATTGTAGCAATTAAATCCCATGCAGGGTTCTGATCCGGAGGAAATTCTGT
>JBILET010000099.1:0-5689 GCA_044351935.1 Bdellovibrionota bacterium | reverse complement strand
CCGAAAAATCGCTGATCTAGCAAATTTTGCCTAACCCTAAAAAAGCCCAGAAAATTCGACAAAAAATGGGATAAAACAAGGTTCCTTATTTCTTTTGCCACCAAGTGTAAAGAAAAAATGGACCCCAACCGATGACTTAATTGTGTGTAGGTATCGCGGTTATTTTAACTGCAATTAGGGGGCATTCTTTATGGCAAGGCCAATTTTTACTCATGAGTTAATAGATCCAGATTTCTCTTGGTTATTAAGCACGTTTAAGGAAAACCATCCTGAATACTGCGCTGTCGAAATGGGTGGTTTACCAATAGTAATGTTTAAAGTAACAACTGAAGAAGTTTACAAATACGCATCTACTCCACTTCTTCCAGAGCCAGCAACACTAACATCGCAAACTGACGTTCAAGAAAAGAACGAAGAAACTTAATACATAATTCTTTAGTTAATAAGTAATTTCGTATCCACCTACGTCCTCAATGGATCTTGGTGGAGGTCTGTTTTCATCTGTGGCTGTTCCAGCTTTGCCCTTGAGTCTAGATTCTTTCACTTCTTGAATATACAAGACCACGTAATAACCAATACTCAAAGCAATGGCAACTCCAAAAATTGTTAACAACACAGAAGATTCGCCCTCGCCTCTTTGAAGATTTTTTCTCACGCTATAAGTATACATAACATCTATGATGTTCACACCATTCAATAACAGGCACTAAATGCTTTTTAGCTTGCTCTGAATTAATACCCTCAAAATTTATAGCGGGTATTACCACAGAGTTTTCGCGAATTCTTGATACACTTTTTGCAACCGTAACAAGCAAAGTATCAGGATAACTTAGCTCTTCTAATCTTTGGGATAAATTGTAATTTGGCAAATTCATCTTATTCCAAACACCAGAAAACCCCCTAAATTTAGGGTGATTACCAAAAAGTTGTATAAAATCGATCACGCAGCCGTCTAATACTTGCTGTAAAGTTTTTCCACGATAATCATTCTTATTAATTTGGCTATAGAATTTTGTAAGCTCATCTACAATTCCGAAATATTGCCCTAGGGAACCGCAGCAGTGAGCAGAGTCTGGAATAGTAATTGCCCAAGACAAGTTATCATCCTGAGCTTTTGGCAAACTATCCCAATTAAGTCTGGATGAAGAACTATTTATATTTCTTACCTTACCCGAATCCAAACTATACTTAATTTTTTTCAGAATACTTTGTGGTAGTGGCCCATCAATCGTAAAAGTTTCATCATAATTTGAAAGCATAAACGCTTTAAGAGCAATCAAAGCATTCAAAGATTTTCTTGGTAATTTGTATATATCAGAATCAACAACTAGCTTGGAAACTTCTTCAAATTCGCTGCAAAATTCATACATTTTTTGAATCTGATCAGGCTTTTCTAAATAGAATTTTTTACATTTAGATAAGAAATCTATAAGAGTAGTTTTGTCAGACAGCTTAAAGCCAAAGAGCTGCATCACATAACTTTGAAACTGATAAAACCTAGCTGGTCTTGAAAATCTTTCATAAACCGCGTCCCAAGATAACTCAACTAAGGAGTCAATTATTTTTTTTTCTTCGTTTAAATTTTCCTCTGTAGATTTTGGTATATCTATTTTATGCCAACTATCCTCACCTGATTGTGCCTTTAATAGAATATAAAAAGAGGCTTCGAATCCGTGGCTTTTGGCATATTCAACGGCTAAGTCGAGTCTATCCATCTTTGTGTTAGTAACTATTATCCTGTCTATTACTAGCGCAACTAGATTGGGAGCCGATGAGTCTTGAATAACTTTTTCTAGAGATAACTTTTGTTTTATTTGATCAATCTGATCTGCGTGACAAATTACACATACTGCAACTTTTGAATCTGTGTAATTACTCAGTAGATATTTCTTAAAATCATATTGATTGTTCGCCGCATTTTGATTCGTTTCTTGGACAAGACTATCTAAAGCTACAAAAAAGCATTGAGTGGCTAGCTCTGCTAAATTTAAAAAATCTATTACTGTGTTTTTATTTTTCACAAATTTGTTACAAATCAAAAGCCAAAATTACCCTTAAAGATAGTACAATTTATCTAATAAAATCACCAAGCTACAATTATTTATATATTTTATTTAGAGTTGGTAGATTTCTTGCACTAAAATAGAGCTAATCACATCCAAACCAGAGCAATGCAGTAAAATTATGAATAGGTTTTGTAGTTTGGAAAGGACTCCACAATGGCATTAGAAGCCAGACTTTTACAGAAGTTAAGTCAGAACTTAACAATGACTCCTCAGCTTCAGCAGGCGATAAAGCTGCTGCAGTTAGGTAGACTTGAATATAAAGAAGCAATTGAACAAGAGCTTCTCGAAAATCCAATCCTTGAAGAATACTCTGATGATTCTTCATCTTCATCCGAAGAAAGAACTGCTTCCGAAAATTCCGAAACAGTAATTATCGAAACCAACAGTGATATCAATGATGATTCAAATTCTAACTCTGGCTCAGATTCAGAAGATAATTCAACAGAAGCGTTCCCAGAATGGGATGACTATGTAGATAGATTATCTGATTACCAAGGAGCAAATTCTCCAAAAGGATTAATCGATCACGAAAACAGGCCTTCTCTAGAAAGTACATTAGCACGTGGAGAAACTTTATTTGAATACCTTGAGGAACAAGTTAGATTCCTCGATTTATCAGAACATCATAAGAATATAGCAATTTTTATCATTGGAAATTTAGATAAAGATGGTTTCTTATGTGTTACAAATGAAGAAATCGCCAAGGAATGTAATGCAACTGAAGATGACATCGAGGTTGTATTATCAGAACTTAGATCTTTAGAACCATCAGGACTTACCGCTAGAACTCTTCAAGAATGTTTACTAATTCAGTTGGATCATCAAGGATTATCCGACAGCTTGGCATCGAAAATTGTCACTGATCATTTAGATAAAATAGAAAAAAGAAAATTTGATGTAATCGCTAAAGAGCTTGCAGTTACTCTAAAAGATGTTCAATCAGCAATTGCTATCATACAAAGTCTTGAGCCACGCCCCGGCAGACAATTTTCAGATGATGATACAAGATACGTAACGCCTGATATTTATGTTCAAAAAGTTGGTGGTGAATGGGTTGTTACTCTAAACGATGACGGATTACCGCGACTTAGAATAAGCCCCTACTACTTAAAAGTTCTTCAAGAATCTTCAAAAGATGGCGCTCAAGCAAAGACTTATTTAAATGAAAGATTAAAAGCTGCATCTTGGTTAATAAAAAGTATTCAGCAAAGACAACAGACAATTCTTAAAGTTAGCGAAAGTATCGTTAAATTTCAGAAAGACTTTTTAGAACATGGCATAGATAAGCTAAAACCATTGGTACTAAAAGATGTAGCTAATGATATTGGCATGCACGAATCCACCGTTAGTCGAGTAACTACAAATAAATATATGCATACTCATCAAGGTGTATTTGAGCTGAAGTACTTTTTCACCACAGGAATCAAAAGTGCCACTGGGGACATGAGCTCTAATTCTGTTAAAGAAAGAATAAAAACACTGATAGCTCAGGAAAACTCAAAAAAGCCTCTTTCAGACCAAGACATCGTTGAACTAATGCAAAAAGAAAACATAGACATAGCACGAAGAACCGTAGCTAAGTATCGAGAATCTATGAACATTCCATCATCTTCTCAGAGAAAAAATCTATTCTAACCCAAGCATCAATGGGGTAGAATAATGATCCCTGGTTTTTTAAAGGAGTAAACAAACCTATATGGCACCACAAAACGCAGAAGTACACGTAAACATCACTTTCAGGAATACTGAAAGCACAGAAAGTTTAAAAACTTACGCAACAGAAAAAATATCGAGATGTCTCGAAAAATTTGTTCATCATCCAACCGAAGTACACACAGTTCTACGAGTTGAAAAAACAAGACAAATTGCTGAAGCAACATTCCACGCTGATGGACATGATTTTAAGGCTTCTGAAGAAACTGCAGACCTTTATGCTTCTATCGATAAGCTGGTTGATTCAATTACTCAACAAGTAAGAAAGCACAAAGAGAAGCTTAAAGATCACCACTAGTAGTCAATGACAATCGATATAACGCACCTGCAATCTCTATTTATAATTTGCGGGATTTCAGGTGCAGGCAAATCTAAGTCTTTGGATGCGCTATCTGATTTTGGTTTCTTTACAGTAGAAAACTTACCAGTTAGCGTCATCGAAGAATTTATTAAAAATAGCAAAAACGATCCTGCAAGATTTAGCCGACTAGCTATTCTTCCCGACATTGCATCTGAAGATGACTTAATCAAGTTGCTAGCTTTGGTTGATGCATGCTTGAGCACAAACAAGATTAAACTTATATACGTTGATTGCGCCAACGACATCATAGTACGCAGATATTCCGAAACACGCCGCCCACATCCAAGTTTTGATATTCAAAAAGATAAAACCTTAGAAGATGCTATTAATCGGGAAAGATCTCGATTAGCTTCCTTCCGTGATAGAGCCAGTCTTTTACTAGAAACAAGCAATTGGAATATTCACGAACTTCGCAGAGCATTGTTAGCATTTGTCGAGTCGATTTCATTTACAAACTCACAAGAATTTCGTCTTAACTTTTTATCTTTTGGATTTAAATACGGGTTACCATCGGACTGCGATATCGTAATGGATGCGCGGTTCTTACCGAACCCATATTTTCAACCAAACCTTCGTGACAAAGATGGACTTGATTCGTCTGTGGCTGATTATGTTTTAGGCTCAAATGAGTGCAAACAATTCTTAGCATACTATGAACAACTCCTTAGGTTTTCTTTGCCTCTGTATATTGACTCTGGTAAACAATATTTAAACGTAGGCATTGGGTGCACTGGCGGAAAACACAGGTCAGTAGCTATTGCACAGGCGCTAACTACTCGATTCGACGAGCCATCTTTAAAAGTAAGCGCTAAACACCGAGATAAAGACCGATAATTACCTTGAAATAATTCATTTTCAATATAAACTACCAAGCGTTGTGAGGCAGTCGCTGTTTGGTCGTTCAAATCCCGAAAGAAAAATAGAGCTAAAAGATAGCTTTGTACTTGAGCAACTTCTAAACCTAATTAATAACAACAAGTGGGAGCTCTTTACTAGTCAGTGTATTGAAATTCAAAAGAAATACACCTCTGAATCTATTATTCAGAAAATTCTTAAACCCAGCGTTACTCTTAGATTTCAAAATAAAAAATATGATTCAGCTTTAGCTTTAAAATTAATCGCTTCTAATCCGCCTCTTAAGGCATTAAAAGCATTTTGCGGTCTATCCGATAATATTGATTCAGCTGGATTTAATTCAGTTGCTATATCTTCATCATCTGCAGATTTATTATCGGGGCTAGAAATTGCCTATTTGCTGGGCAATTACAAAGCTATTGAATATCTTCTAAAACACGGGGCGAATCCAAATATCCCAAGACAAAACGAATCTTCTCTTCTAAGCTTCACTTGTTACCGTGATAAAGAATTACAAATTAATGATGAACTTAAATCTATACCCGCTCTTTTACAAGAATTCGGTGCAACATTTACTCCTTATGATTTCAGTGATTTTTCTTATTTCCATGATCAAGACTACTATATTGACCTTCAAGGCCTATCTGTAAAAACTGATATATCAAAATGGAATTTGTTCGAAGCTAACCTAATA
>JBILET010000098.1:0-5725 GCA_044351935.1 Bdellovibrionota bacterium | reverse complement strand
TTGAGGCCTCAACCATCAGAAGCAATAAAGCAGTGGCAAAAAGCATATTCAGCAATAGGTGGAAGTACTCGTTCAATTAGCGCAGAGAAAGTTCAGGCAGCTTTAATATTAAGTGGATTGCCATCGGGAGTTGAAAAATCAGTCAGGAAATTTAGCGAAATAAAAGCACTGTTGCAAAATGAAAGAGCAATTTATTCGAGTGCTGATTTGGACGTACTCAGTGCTCAATTAACTGCAATACCTGGTTCTGCAAGTAGATGTTTGTTTCTGTTCAAACAAGCATATAAACAAGTTACGCAGTCATGGGTAACAACGAATCAAGCAAATCATTCAGTTGCATTAATAGGTGGTGCAATGATGGAACTTATTAATCAAGCAAGTAGCTTGGCGCCATCAGCCGCACTTATGGCTGCAGGTTGAGCAGTCGGAGCAGGAGGTTATAGCGATAGTGGTTCTAGTTCTAGTATTTGGTTTTTTGATTCTGGATCGGGTGGTTTTGATACAGGTGGCTCAAGTGGATTTGAATCTTTAGGCGGATTTTCTGCTGGAGATGCTGGATTTTCTGCAGGAGATGTCGGCGGATTTAGTGACGGTGGTGCAGGATGTGGATCAAGCGGTGGATTCTCATCTTGTAGTAGTGGAGGTGGAAGTAGCTGCGGAGGCGGTGGAAGTAGCTGCGGCGGCGGAAGTAGTTGCGGAGGTGGAGGCTGCGGTGGAGGAGGTTGTGGCAGCTAGTTTCAAACAATAAATCATCTACTAATAAAAAATCTTTAAGGAGTAATAAAATGACAAAAATAAATATAAATTCAAATCTTTGGTACACAATAAGAGACTTTAAGCTTCCGTTTACAGAAGAGTACTTAAGGCAAAAATATAATTGGAGTCCTGTATTTAGTCGGATAGCACTAGAGGAGTATAAAAAATTTATCTTCCTTTGCGTTACATCTGATAAATCTGTAACTCCAAGTATTGATATAGACGAGGTATGGCATACACATATTCTACACACTAGATCATACGAGATTTTTTGTAAGTCTTTAGGAAGTATGATTCATCATGATCCCGGGATGCCAAATAACCGAGGAGATTTCCAAGGACAATATCGCGAAACTTTAGACTATTATCAGCAAATTTTTAATCAGGACGCTCCCGCCTCTGTTTGGCCAAGAGTTACTTTACCTGGAGAAAAAAATTTAATGGAGAAAGCTTACGATGCGTTTATTGAATCATGAGCAACAACAAACTACAGATGCAAGAATCTTTCCGCAAGAGATGACTCTTGCATCTTCAAGTAGAACTTCACTTTTAACTAATCAAGAATATATTGACCTACTGAAAAGTTCACTTTCAAATATCGCAGATAGATACTTGCAACAAATTAATCCTCTTGCTTTATCAGCAGATATTGTTGACGGAGCACCATCAAATTTTAATATTCCAAAATTAAAAGGAGTAGTAGCTCAATTTTATGTACGAAAAAATAGCTCGTTCGATGAGGTAATAAATGATCTTGAAAATAATCAATCTAATAACTTTGCAAAAACAGACTATGATTTAGATGGGGCACTTGTATTGGTGCGTGTAATTAAGCAAGGTAATTTACTTTATCCTGATGTACATTATTCTGACTCGCAATCTAATCTTGCTCGACAAATTGCCAACACATTTGTTCGAGAAGTTCCATATCTTGGTGATCTCAACGAAATCGACAGAATTAATGAGCAAAAAATTAGAAGTAAAAAATATATTAAAATAGGTGCAGCAGTAGGAGCTATAGGATTGTTGGCTTCAATATCAGCTTCACTTATAAATTCAAACGCGCAAGAGAATATTCTAGGAATTGAAAGATCGTTAAATGTTCTAAGTACTAATTCACTTACTTTAAATAATATCAATCAAGCTTCGCAGATCTTATTAACAGGTTCAGTTGTTCAAAAGCAAAAAGCACTTCAGATAATTGTAAAATGGTCTGATTCAGCCATTAGTAACCCAAGTTATCTAGGACGCACCGATGATACTTTTACGGGTCCTTTATATTTTACAAGGATTGTTGATAAAGCTTTAGAGCAGGAGCAGTCCCCAGTAATCAGAACACGATTATTTCAATTCAAAAAAGACATTTATGTTAAAGGTGAGCCAGTAATAATGCGTCAATTTGATGAGTATGCATCAATAGCTTTTAGCCAAAATGGGATGACTGCCGCTGATGCCAAAGCAATGTCTTGGGAACATGTAGTTATCCCAATGAATAAATTAACCTCTGATTCAACCGCTAAGACTGAGCAATTGAAGATCTCAAATCAACTTGGTGCGATCATATATAGTTCATCAAAAGCTATACCTGCATTAAAGAATGATTATCGAAGATCAATTATTCCAAGAATTTCAAATATTAAAGATCCGGCAGTCAGAGAAACGATTAAGCAGTGGACATCAAAGATTTAGTTTGACTATTGGCTCTTTAGTTTATCTAACTCATCGGCAAATTTTATTAAAAGTCGTAATGTTGGTTCAAATATTTGGTTAGATCTAAGTCTTGTTCCCTCTAGTATTTCCCATCCTTTCTGGTCTTCTGGAATTTCACGAATAAGATCTGTAAAGGGTTTTTGATTATTTAGTTCATATGGAAAAAGCTTTTGAATATCTAATACTAGTTCGGCGATAGAAGAACTAAGGCCTGCTTTTTTTCTAATATGAGATACGATGTTTTTTCCGTCATCAACTCTTGCTTGTATGCGCTGTATTGCTTTATTAGTGTACACAAGCTGATTGCCTAATAATTTGTTTTGGTCGAGTACAGTTTCAAGTTCAATGCGTAATGCATCGGGAAACTCACGCCCTTCGCGTAAAATAAGATTCCAAATTCGTGACTTATAATTAGAAATGAAAAAATATAAAAAAAAGAACTGAGTTGGTTTAGATGTATAATCTTTTGATACACACCTACGAAGCAGCTCGATTAGCCCTACTCGAGTTAATCTATAACGAGGGAGGCTGCCTCGCTTGACACGTTGAGCAAAGCCTTCCTTAACTATTAGTTCTAGGAATCGAGAAAGTTGAGTATTTTGCATTGATAATGAAAACTGATCGAAAGAGACCTCAACCCAGTTGCTAAATAGTTCTGCATAAAATTTCAAATCGCGCTGGCGAAATCCGTCAGGGCTAAATGTTGAATGAGCAGCTACTGCGGCAGTTGCAAAAAACAGCTCGTTTCGAAGGGCAAATGATCGATAGGTTTTTGCCATTGTTACAATGTAACATATTTTTAATATAAATTCTACTTATATCTAGTAGCTTTATATAGCGTAATATCAAGTAGTTAATAGCAGATTGATTTTACAATATATAATCTTATTACAATGTAACAAATCAATATTCGAATATCTTCGTACTTCCTGCGATAACTTAAGTAAGGCTTGTCACAATTTCGTGAAGTCAAAATTTATATCGGAGCAAAAAGTTATGAATATGTTTAAAAGATTAATTTCATCCATACAAGGTCAATTTGATTCTATTGTGTCAAAGATTGAAAACCATGATGCAATTGTTGAAGCTGCGATTCGTGAAGTTGAAACTGCTGCAGCTAAAGCAAGAGTATCATTGAAGCGAGTGCAACGAGACAGCACTGATATGCAAAATAGAAGTTGCCAGATAGAAAAAGATATTGAGCAGTGGAAGCATAGAGCAAAAGAGCTTGCTGATAACGATGAAGCAAAAGCATTAGAATGCATTCGTCGTGCAAAACATGCTCAGCGAGAATTGAAAATTGCACACGAGCAATTGAGTGCTCAACAATTACTAGAAGCTCAGCTAAACTCAGATATCTTAAAAATTCAAGATAAACTTCGGGATCTTAAAGTGCAGCGCAATATTTTAAAAACTCGTGAACACCGAGCGCAAGCGTTGCATACAATTGGCTACGATGAATCATCCAGACTTCTTGAACTTAGAGACATCATCGATCGTTGGGAAGCAAAAATAACAGCGCACGAGATAGGCGCCGATATTTCTTGCGGGAGTCAGGATTCATTTGTTGATGAATTTGTTTCTAATGAAGAAGAAAAACAATTGAAAGTAATGTTACAAGAATTATTAAATAAATAACTTTATAATTAAGAAGGAGTACAAACAGTGGAATCTAATAATAACGAAAGTTTAATTCATAAGTACCTACCAACTACTATGCGGTTTATGGGAGCTGGTGTTCTTGTTTGTGCGACTGTTGCATTTTTGATGCAACAAGCAACATCTTGGAGTGATAGTAGTCGTTTCTTTTTGTTCCTAGGGTTTAGTATCGTTCTTGGGATCTTGGGTTACGTAACGGGCGTAAAAATGTCCGAGGCAAAGGGAGCTAGAACTTTTTTTCTTGTTCTCGCCTCGGCTATCCCTGCACATTTCTGTCAGCTTGGCGCGCTTATTTACTCTGGACTTGGATACACTCCTCCGTTAAATGTACCTAGTCAGTTTATCTGGAAAACTACGGATATTACTTCTGCTCTGGTAGTGACTGGAGTAGGAATCGTTGCTCTTTTGCCTTTAACTCTGCTTGCATTCGGAGTGCTTGCTAGACGCCAAGCAACCCTAATGTCTGCATTGTATGTAGGATTAAGTTCACTATTACTTTTACCTGCGCGTGATCCTGATGTTGTAGGGCTTATCGCTATGTGCGCAGCGTTAGTCGTGCTTATTGTTGATATGCGAGTGTTTTCTAGTTGTAGTTCGCTAAATACATTTGAAGGCGTAGCTTCTCGTATTTTCTTGATGATGCCTCCTGTTTTGCTTGTGGCAAGAACTGCTTATATGTATGGCGGCTCGATGTTTCTAACCGGTGTATCAGCTGCTGTTATCTCGGCTCTTTTAAGTTCAGTGCTTCCTCGTTATACGTCGAATCGATCGACAGCTGTAGTACTACAATTGTTATCAATTGCACCAACAATTATTGCATGGTTTGCACTGACAGATGTTCTTGTTTCTATGTATCCTGTGTATATTTCGAAAGTTACAGTTTATGGTCTGACATTAGGAATATATCTATTTATCCAATCTAGATTTGCAATAGTTGGCCAAGAATATTTAGATAATATTGCCAATACAATTTTTCTAGGCACTGCGATTTTAGAACTTGTATCAAATTTAACTCTATCATCTGCCGTATTTGGAATGATTATAGGTATCTTTGTAACAATAATTTCATTTGCCAACAGAAATTTAATTCTTTCTGTTGCAGGTGTTGTTGTTACATTTACTGGAATTATTCAGCAAGTAAGAATATCAATGTTCTATTACTCGGTAAGTCCTTGGCTTATACTTGCAAGTACTGGAATTATTCTAGTCCTTGGTTCTTCTTATATGGAACGTTACGGTAAAACTCTACTTGCACGGTTCTCTTCAAGTAAGTCCGATGACAAAAATGGTAATCAGGTAGTGAGTCCTTTAAATTAATTTGGGAATATATAAACCGAGAGCGCTGCTCTCGGTTTTTGTATAGAAAGTGAAATGTAAGTTCTACAACCCTAAGTGCTCTCTTATGAGGGCACTTCTATTAGCAGCTTTAGGATCATCAATTACACTAAGTGTATGCATTGCTTGTGTCAGGACTTGGCTATCTGGGCCAGCTCTTAATTCTTCGATACTAGATATTGGATTGTTATCGTCGAAGAATAAGTTAAAAAGTGATTTTTGAGTTTTCCATAGTCTATTAAAAATTGGATCTTGTTCGATTTCT
>JBILET010000097.1:0-5807 GCA_044351935.1 Bdellovibrionota bacterium | reverse complement strand
GCTTGAAGTGCATTTATCGGATCGATTTCTGTTACTAATACTCTCGCACCGTAGCTTCTCATAGAGTGAGCACAACCTTTTCCAACGTCACCGTAACCAGCTACACAGACAACTTTTCCTGCAAGCATTACATCAGTTGCACGTTTAATTCCGTCAGCTAATGATTCACGGCATCCATAAAGGTTGTCGAATTTTGATTTAGTTACTGAATCATTTACGTTGAAAGCAGGGATTTTTAACTCGCCTTTTTTGAACATTTCAACTAGACGATGAACTCCAGTAGTTGTTTCTTCAGAAACTCCAAAAATATCTTTAAGAAGTTGTGGGTATTTGTTGTGGATCATTAATGTTGCGTCTCCGCCGTCATCAAGAATCATGTTTGGACCTTTGTCGCCAAACATAATAGTTTGCTCAATACACCAGTCGTATTCTTCTAAAGTTTCGCCTTTCCATGCGAACACAGGAATACCTGCTTTAGCGATTGCAGCAGCTGCGTGATCTTGAGTTGAATAGATATTGCAAGATGACCATCTAACTTCTGCTCCCAAATCGATTAATGTTTCGATTAGTACAGCAGTTTGGATTGTCATGTGAAGGCAGCCCGTGATTCTTGCACCTTTTAATGGCTTAGAAGCTTTAAATTCGTTTCTAATAGCCATTAATCCAGGCATTTCTTTTTCTGCCATTTCAATTTCTTTGCGTCCCCAATCAGCTAAAGAAATATCTGCGACTTTATAGTCTGCAAATTCATTTTGTTTCATTGCTAAGTTTCCTTTACTCATATGTTTTTTGTCCCAATAATTAAAAAAACGTCTTTACTAATTTCTTTGTTTTCTACCGCTTGAAATCCAACACTTTTTAGCCAGTGCATTATCTGATTGATAGGTGCACGCGGTAGATTTTCGGTTGGATAACACGACGGATCTGTTTCGAGTAGGCCTGATTCAACTAGGATAATTCGGCCATCATTTTTAAGCGCTCTATATACATCAGTGAGCACAATCTTAGGGTCCCGAATAAATGGCATCACCATGTACGAGACAGTTACATTTACTGAAGAATTTGCAACAGGTAAGTGTTCAAGATATCCAAGTCTTAGGTCTGCGGAATCTGCTTTGCGCCCAAGGTTTTTCTTTGCGGCTTCAAGCATAGATTCTGAATAATCAACTGCTATGGTAGCCCCAGGTCTAGGAAGTAATGCGTCAAGAAATGCTCCTGCTCCGCACCCTAATTCCAGTAACGTTTCGTCGCGACGAATATACTTAAGAACTTCATTAAAATAAGAATCGTGACCTACAACTTGTTCGCGAATTGTTTTCCATCTAGGAGCAGCAGAGTCGAAAAACTTTTTTAATTCTTCGCGTTTTTCTTCTAAAAGTTTTTCAATAATTTTATCATCAGATTCCAAAGTAGATGATAGTCCGTTTAGAGCACCAACAGGATTAGATTTGCTAAGAGTAATAAACTGATCAATTAACAAAGCTGCAGTATTTTGTTCTGGATTTGAATTATTTTGTTCGCAAAGTCTGTAATAAACCCACGTACCATTTTTCTGAGATTCAACCATCCCAGCTTGGGTAAGTACTTTTAGGTGATGACTTACTGTTGATTGAGTAATGTTAAGAATTTGAGTCAGCTCTTGGACTGAAAAAGAGGAGCGACTTAAGGCTTTAAGAATCCTTAATCTTGAATCATCTGACAGAGCTTTATAGCAGAGGGTAAGTGACATTTAAATTGACTATATATCGATAGCTATGAATATATCGATATATATAGGATAGTGTCAAGGGAAATCTAGCTAAACTGATGAAATTTAACTCAAATAGCAGTGTAAAAAGGCAATTTTACCAGGAATTAGCAGATAATTAGTTGGTACTAGCAGCAGGTCAATTAAGCGGCTTTAGTGGACAAGGAAGGCAATTTTATTAATCCAGCAGGCGATTTGCCACAAACCATATCTGCAATCACATTGCCTTTATTTTTCAAGAATTCTGCTACTGCGGCTGATGCATAGTGTGGCTTTGTTGTTGGAGCCAGTTGGTCTTCCTTAGCAACAAGAAACAAATTAGATCTGCTTGATTGAGGCTTGATAGCGCCAGTAACTGATTGAATTTGCTCAGCATTTTGATTCTTGTCAAGTTCTTTTTTATGAACAGCAGAAATAATAGCCATATTTGAAAATCCTAAAAACCTAAAAATCCTAACCACGTATCCGTCTTTACTAGGAAAGTGATTCAGAAAATCTATAGTCTTTCTAAGTTATGCTGTTAGCGATTTGGGTGTGCTCTAATAATTTAAGATATTAAAAAATAAAGTTAATCGCCACTAATGCCAGGTCATAACCGTTCTATTAATGTTATTTAAGATATTTAAAAAATGAATCCTTACGACGATAAGAGCGGTCGTTTAACTTTAGAGCACTTAGTATCAATTAGGGCAAATATTGACCCTGTAAAAGCACATTTTATTGAGCAATGTATTGCTATAGATGGAAATGATTCTTTATCTGAAGTTGAGAAAACAATAAAACAGCTTGGCGAAGTAAGGTTTAATTCGGTCATTAATAGACTTTCAGTTCATGAGCGAGCCCAAATACTTGCCAAATTACTTGATCAAGATTTAGTCGAACAAAGCCGCGTAGCAAGATCTTTATGTGAAAAAATAATTTCATCTTGCCCTTCATTACTTGATTTACGAGATACAATTGATGCTGTTGGTAAGGAAAAAATTTTATCACCAAGGACTCCAAATTTTCGACCAATTTTTAGTGAGGCGGTTGTCTTAAGTGAGGTAGCAACAGTTTTGCAAGGAAATAATTCATTGCGAAATATGTTTTCTATTCAACAAGAGTCATCCGACCAGATTTTAGAACGTATTCAGACAACGTTAAATGAAGTAGTCGAGCTATTTGATAAGTCAGAATATCAAGTTGCAGCACCTATTAGTATAAATGCAAAACTACTTTTGGATAAATTAAATGAAGAGCTACGACAATCTTACAGAGGCGAAGAATATAGAAAAAACTTAGCTAATAGGTGGGATACTATAGTCCAAGTATATTGCGCTACCGGCATCGGCATATATGACTCAGAACTATATCGTCTTACAAATGAAGAGTTAGAATCAATTAAAAACGCATTAAAAAGAATTCCTGCAATGGTCCATCTATTTCAGGGGGTCGCAATGAGAATCGATTTTTGTAGCGCCCCTTGTGATTCGCCAGAAGCCAGTGGAAGTTACCATATGGGTAGGATTCGTTTGCATCCTGGTATGCGCTCATTAGTTCCAGGTGTCGAAATACACGAGTTTCAAGATCCAATTGAGCAAGTAGTATTACATGAGTATAGTCACGCCTGTCATACCTATTGTAATGAAGATTTTAAAAGAATCTCTGGATGGACTTATGTCAAAGATTGGATAGTAGCAGACGAAAATACTTCTAAACCAATTACGCTTCGCCCCAGTGAGGTAATAGCAGCTAAAACTGTTACAGTTGGTAACTTTGAATATTACATATCATCTTATCAAGCACCTGAAAATTTTGAATTTTTTTTTGGCGAAGATAAAATAGTAATTGAATCTGATTCAGATCCCAAAGCGACTTTTTGGCTTTACAGAACAGATGCAACTTTTTGTTCCACATATGCCAGTGTGGATCCATTTGAGGACTACTCCGAGACTTTAATGCTTTATTTGCTAGATCCAGAAAAACTTAAAAAACTAACTCCAGAAAAATTTGAGTTTATGGATTTACTATATGGTAATAATTTATAGACTAAACTGCACTAAACTTAATTAGTGCCTAATCAATTAATCAAGTTGCAAAAAATAATGTGCAAGAAAATTAGGTAATTTCACATTTGGACATTATTCGTTAAGTAAACGTAACTATCTGACGTCATTAGATGACGAGGAGTAATTTTTAATGGAGTTTAGTTTGAGCTCTATTACTAAAAAATGAGTATAAAAATTAATTCTAACATAAGCTCGCTTACAGCGCAGCGTTACTTATCGAATGCATCAGATTCGATAAATAACACTATGTCTAGACTTAGTTCTGGTTTAAGAATTAATAAAGCTGCAGATGATGCTGCAGGATTAGCAATAGCCTCATCATTAAAATCAGATTCAAGAGTATTTAGCCAAGCAATTCGAAATATTTCCGATGGTGTTTCGATGTTATCAATTGCTCAGGGTGCACTCGAGCAGTTATCAGCAATTTCTACTAGACAACTAGAACTTGCTGAACAAGCTGCAAATGGTACGTATACACTCAAGCAACGAGAATCAATGCATGATGAAGCAAATGCACTTGTTGCAGAGTGGAATAGAATTACGCAAAGTACAAAGTTTAACGGAGTATCTATATTCGATCAGAATAATAGATCACTTAGAATACAAGCCGGATACCAATTAGATGGCTCATTAGCATTAGCTTTTAATGATGAATTAAGTCGAGCAATTGGCACAGGATCTTTCTCGGAGTCTCAAACATTTACTACAGCTTCAACCGCAGGCCGTGCAGCTCTTGCTGATTTTAATGGTGACGGCAAAGTTGACATGATTACAGCGCAAGATGGTATTCGCTTAGGCAACGGTGATGGTACATTTGGAGCAGCAAGTGCAGTATCAGCAGTTGCTGGCCAATCATCTTACTATACATCGGATCTAAACAATGATGGCAAAGCTGACCTAATTACTGCATCTGCAACAGGTTTTAGAATCGCTCTTGGAAACGGAAATGGAACTTTTGGTACGGCACAAAATTTTTCAATATCCGGCCCATCTGGATTCTCGTTTGCAGATTTTAACAATGATGGGGCCTTGGATATCGTTGTATCCGAGTACAATAGTGGTACAGGAAATAATGTTCATATATTTACTAACAATGGCAATGGAGGATTTTCGTCAACTGCCAACATACTAACATCTGACACTGGACCAATATCTGTAACGACAGCAGATTTTAATGGTGATGGAATTCAAGACATTGCCGTATCCTCAAGAACAAACAGTACTGTTGGATTCAGATTTGGCAACGGTAATGGCACATTCTCTGCTCAAACTACTACTGGTATATCCGGGCTTGCGGGATTTACTGGAATTGTAGGAACAGATTTCAACAACGATGGATACGATGATATTGTTATTGCCGGTAGTAGCGGAATAAGAATTTTAATATCAAATGGCAACGGCACTTTTCAAACTGCGATAAATCCTTCTATCAGTGGAGCTTCGTTCTCTTCTTCTCCATCAGTTGGTGATATAAATGGCGATGGATTTACAGATGTTGCAGTTGCCGATAGTGGAGCAAATATTATTTACTCCGTTCTAAGTAATGGAGACGGTACTTTTAGAATTGGTGGATCTTTTAATACCGCAAGTATGCCTACACCGATCCAGAATCCAATACTTGCGGATCTAAACAATGATAATGTCCTGGATATAGTTACAGGCACAAACGCAGGAAACCATATCTTTGTTGGGCTTAGCCAAACACAAGACACTACAACAATTGGCCAGCTAAACTTGATGACCCAGCAAAAAGCGCGGGCAATGTTAGGCCAAATCCGAGACAACCTAGATCGAGTTGTGGGAGAATTGGGCAAACTTGGTTCTCATCAAAGTCGACTCGAAGTAGCGTCAAATCATCTAAGAATCACAAACGAAAATAGCATATCGGCAATGTCTCGCATAATGGATGCTGATGTTGCCGAAGAAGCAGCTACTTTTGCAAGACAACAGATATTACAACAAGCTGCAAGTTCAATACTTGCTCAAACAAATATACAACCACAACTGGCGTT
>JBILET010000096.1:0-5842 GCA_044351935.1 Bdellovibrionota bacterium | reverse complement strand
CATATCAATTTTTCAACACCATTGTAAGGAAATCAAATACATACAATATTCCAACTCGCCTTGCAGAACGAATGACAAATGCTAATTCAATCTTTAAACTTAAACCTTTTCAAAGAAATATTGGGTGCGGAACATTTAGAATTTGGAAAGACCTAGCAATAGATCAAAGTTGGTACTCATTGTGGCCCCTAGAGGATTACACAAAGAGTACATCTACAATAGCTGAAGGATATCCATCGTTTGTATGGAAAAACTTTATTCAAGGCAAACGTGGAGATAAAGATTCACTTATTGAGTGCTCCAAGAAATATCAATGCCGAATAATTTTTCCTGACTTATCTAAAGATTTTAACACAAAAGATGATATGGATAGTTTTGCGTTAGCTCTTTTTGCAGCAGTGAATACTAATCTAGTTTATAAAACTAATTTCCCGAACGAAGTAATCAACAAAGAAGGATGGATATTCGGGCTAAATTATTGCGCGGACCAACTGTAAGCTTCTTCGAAAATGTTCTGTGATTTATTTTCCACGAACGGCTTCATGTGCGAATCTACAATCGGTTGAATCAGATTAAGCAAGTTTTGATGCTCCGCAAGCTGTTCTTTCGTAATTTTAGCCAACGGAACCTCAGGGAACAGATCTTTTAGGATATCAATTTTTTCCTCTAACAGAGCCTGTAAAAACTTTAGACCGTTATCAATTAAATTCTTCTTATCCGCTGATTCAAATAGCTGCTGAGTCTGCGAAAGTTTATCAAGCATATTATGTATTCGTCCATACAAACACATTACCCTTCTGCGTGCAGCTTGCGGGCCAAATTCTGACTGATAATTAAAGTAATATTCTAATGAAGATACATCCGAAATACGATCTGCAATTTCAGTTATTACTATTGAGAATGCAAGATCCTCATCTTTATTGGGACCAACTAATAAGTTTTCTACAACCGATTGAATCTGCAGAGCAAGACCTCCAAAAACAAGGGGATCTTTTACATAAAACTTATGATATTTAAGATTATCTTCGGATACTATCGATTCACCAGCTTCTTCAAGAATTGCATTAACTTTTTTAATTAACTTTGGAACATCGCAGTAAGATTTCATTTCATCAAAAGTTGACTCCGTTAATGTAGGAATACTTATTGCTAACCTAGTGCCAAGATTATCATTGGGGAATATGCCTTTTAATTTTGAAGCATCAAAATCACAAGCTATGGCTGTTCTTTCGATTTCATCCCAGACAATAAATTTGCCCTCTTCTTTTGAATCATGCGTGCACGAGACTGCCAATGTTAAGGAATCAGGCACACCGCGAATAATACATGCAATTGCATATGGAACATCTACGTGAGTATGCACAGCATATGGCATCTTCAATGATCGATCTTTTATCGCAATCTGATTTTTTGAATCAACAGAAACCAAACTTTTAAACGCCCAACAGAAAGCCTTACGAATTTGATTAAATTGGTTGCGATTATTATGAATCGCGTCACTCCATATACGTTGCATAGGACTTGGCAACTGTAAAAGCACACCCGAAATTACTTCACGAGTAGAGTGTCGCTTATTTATAGGAACTTTAGCATTGTGAGAAAAAATTAAATTTACTAATCCTCGCGATCTTTCCATCGCCTCGGATGATACCGCCATTAAATTTTGTCTTTGTTTTATAAAAAATCGAACCTCGTTTAGTAAGTTTTGCTGGTCGTTGAAAGACAACTCATTTACGATCCGAAGCCTAGAACCATTTAGATATTCAAATTTTTTCCTATGGGTATCTATGCTTTCTGCAACTGGGCAATTCATTAAACTACTTTACAATAAATTTATAAGTTAAGCCCAAAGATTCTCTAAATTTACAACAATCTTGGCGTCTTCTGTAAATTGTAAGACTTATCGACGACCAGATGCCGTAGCTAACTGCCCACAAGCTGCACTTATATCCTGCCCCTTGGACCATCGTATTGTTACGTCAATATCAAGGGTATTAAGCTCTTTTTGCCAACGATCAACATGGTCTCGCGGCGGACTTTTAAACCCAAGTCCTGCATTTTCGTTATATGGAATTAAATTTACTTTTGATGGAATACCGCGAAGTAACTTAGGTAATCGTTTAAGATCGGCAGTTGAATCATTCACACCGTGAAGCATTACATATTCAATAGTAATTCTTTTTCTACCTTTAAGAGGAAACTGCCTAAGCGTTCCAAGCAAAGTTTCGATATTAAATCTTTTATTAATTGGCATTATAGAAGATCTAACTTCATCAGTTGTTGCGTTAAGCGAAACTGCTAAATTTGCAGGAGCCATACTATCGCCGAATTTTTTTATAGCAGGAACTAATCCAACCGTAGAAACTGTAATTTTTCGCGAAGGTATCGCAAGCCCCTTATGATCTGTTAAGATATTTAACGCACGGATCACGTTATCGACATTATGAAGTGGTTCTCCCATTCCCATAAATACGATATTCGAGAAGCTATCATTAAACTGCTTTGCATCTTCAATGACACCTAAAACTTGGCGCATTATTTCGGATGTTGATAAGTTTCGCCTAAAACCCATCGTTGCAGTACGACAGAACTGGCAATTCATTCCACAACCTACTTGGCTAGAAACACAAAGTGTCATGCGTTTAGGCTGTTTGATCATCACAGCTTCAACCGCATCGCCATTTTCTACTTCGAACAAATATTTTCGAGTTCCATCAACACTAATTTGACGGTCTTTGATAATAGCTTTGGGAAAATAAAATAGCTTCAAGAACTGTTCACGTTCAACCTTAGCTATATTGCTCCACTGATTAGGATCAGTAACTCCTTTTTGATAAACCCACTCAATTAATTGAGACGCTCTAAATTTAGGATATTTATAACCAGTCTGGGCGGATAACTCGGCAAGATAGTTTTCTAGATCTTTTTGCGAAAGACTAAAAAAATCTTTTAAGTCGGGATTTTTCGAAGCAACTTTTTCGCTGTCAGATTTATCGGACGCAGCGCCACTGGCAATCAAATCATCAACTGATAGTAGGGCTAACGAGTTCATGACTTAGAATGCCAGTGTAAAATAAACGTTTTTAAATTAAGACATTAATTCTGGGAAAAACTGAGCTATTTCAATAGCAGCATTTTCTACAGAATCAGATCCGTGAACAGCATTTGCACTGATGCTATCAGCAAAATCTGCTCTTATTGTTCCAGCAGCAGCTTTCTTAGGATCGGTTGCACCCATAAGATCACGGTTCTTAAGAACTGCGTTCTCGCCTTCAAGCACTGAGAGCATCACTGGGCCGCTTGTCATGTATTCACACAGTTCACCGTAGAAAGGTCTTTCTTTGTGGATTGCATAAAATTTTTCTGCATCAGCTTTTGATAACTGAGCAAATCGAGCAGCAATAATTTTTAATCCGTTATCTTCGAATCTGGAAAAAATTTTTCCGATAACATTTTTCTTAACTGCGTCAGGCTTAATAATTGAAAAGGTTCTTTGTATAGACATGTGTGGGATTTTATCTAAATTCCCGATCTAACTCAAACTTTGGCAATTTTATCATAAATTGCCTGCCGAACGATTGGAGGCACAAATCTGTCAATCTTTCCGCCTAGTAAGGCGGCTTGTTTTACTATGCTCGAACTAATATAGGAGTTCTCTTCTCGCGCAATAAGGAACACTGTCTCGATGTTTGGATTGAGGTTCTTATTCATCAAAGCCATCTGGGCCTCGTAATCATAATCTGAGATCGCTCTAAGACCTCGCACAACCGTGGATATACCCTCTTGTGCTGAAAATGCTACTAAGAGCCCAGAAAAACTCTTAACTTCAACCCTTCCTGCGAATTTTTTGCACTCTGCTTGGATTAAATCTATCCTTTCTTGGACGGTAAAAAGAGGAGTTTTAGATGAATTCTCGAGGACCGCTACCGTCAAAGTATCAAACATACCAAGTGAGCGCTCGATTATATCTAGATGACCATTGGTCATAGGGTCGAAGCTTCCGGGAAAGATTGCTGCTTTGGGATTGTTAGTTTGTGACATGGTGGTCACAATAACATCTGAAACAATAGGTCTCAAACTTAATGTTTTACATGCTTTAACTATTGGAATTATTTACAAATGGAATCTAGCTTAAACCAATCCAGACTAGCCGCTCGCCAAAAACGATACCAACAGTGGAAGGAATTTTTAGAAACTCCTGGTATTGCTCCCCACTTAAAATCATCGCTGACACAATTACTTTCAGTATACGGAAATGTATTGGTTGACCTTTGGAAATCAGGGTCGGAACAAGCCGAAACCAAGTTACAATCACTGGAAAGAGAGCTAGAAACACTAAACGAGTCTATAAGATTAACTTCTGCTTATACTCTAGGAAGAGAACACAACAAATAAATCATCCTAAAATTAATCGTATAAATTTTGGTATGAAGTTATGTTAGATTTATCGGTTTTAGATTCTGCTCTTTATGTACAACTAGGAGTTGCTTTCTTTGCTGGATTTCTAACTTTTTTTACTCCGTGCGTTTATCCACTTGTACCAATTACTCTTGCTATTTTTGGCGGCGGCGTTTCAGACGATGGTAAAAATAAAACGTGCAAAGTTAAATCGTTACTCTACGCTGCTGGCATAGCAACTACGTATACAACCCTTGGAATCTTAGCAGCTCAATGCGGTTTGGTATTTGGATCTTACATGGGCTCTGGTTTTTTTCTTGCGTTAGTCTCGACTGTTTTAATCGTAATGACTTTAAGCACTGTTGGCATCATGGAGCTTCCTTTCCTACACAAGCTACAAGCAATTGGATGCAAACTTCGATGTAGCGGTAAAAGTGGAGCTTATCTTTCTGGGTTAGTCAGTGGTTTGATTGCTGCTCCGTGTGTTGGCCCTACTCTTGTTGCAATTCTTTCGTTGGCTGCCAGCCATCAAAAACCAATAATTGGCTCTACTCTTATGGCAACATATGCAATTGGATTTAGTTTGCCATTTATCGCTCTTGGAACTTTTGGGCAATTAATAAAAAAGCTTCCTCAAAGCGGCGCATGGATGATGTCAATTAAAGGAGTAATTGCTAGCGGGATTATTCTTACATTGATGTATTTATTTTCTGGTCATGTCGATTGGTTTCTTACAAATATAAATAAAGACTTTTCTTTACTGACATCAATTATAATTGCATTAGCGGGTTTGGCGTTAATACTCTTTGCTACCAAACATTCCAAACCCTGGGTGCTGTTTCTAGGGTCGCTCACATTATCTATTTCAATTTATTCTCACTTCCTGTTTGTGCCATCAATCTCTAAAGAAAACATGTTGATATGGTCACACTCATTAGAAAAAGCTTTAAAAGTAGCTCGATCTAGGTCAAATGAAACAGATCAAGGCTCTACGCCTTCTGAATCTAGTAATAATATTATTATGGTGAAAGCATATTCAGACTGGTGTAGTTCTTGCAAAGAATTAGAAGAGAAAACTTTCTCGAGCCAACATGTTCAATCTGAGTTGAAAAATCATATTCTTGTAGGCGTAAATTTTTCTGAAATCGATCCAGAAGTTAATCGATTCTCGAATCAGTACAATATTGTTGGAGTACCTACTTTATTATTCCTAAACAAGGATGGAAGCGAGATTAGTAATTCTAGGATTACAGGCTTTGTCACTGCTCAACAATTAGTCAACCACATCCAACATATATCACTAAGGTAAGCCTTAGAATTTTTGTATTGCTTTGGGGCCTAACAGGGCAAATAAAACGAACAAAAGCCCTAATAGAATAAATACTACTGCAACAAATTTTGTAATTGAAAATGTTTTTGCTGTAACTGGAGCTACTTTACCAAA
>JBILET010000095.1:0-5876 GCA_044351935.1 Bdellovibrionota bacterium | reverse complement strand
ATAAAAATTACTGCTAGAACCTTTAATATACTTATTATTAAGGTTGAAAGACTAATATCATTGGCCATTTAATTTTTTCCTAGAATCTTCATTTTAGCCGTTATTTAGGGTATTGTCGCTGATATGAGAAAAGATCGAAAGATCGGAGTAATTGGCCTTGGATATGTGGGGTTACCACTTGCTCTAGCCTTTGCCCGTAAATTTACCACCGTTGTTGGATTTGATATCAGCGAATCAAAAGTTAGCCTTATTAAAAAAGGTATCGACCCAACTGACGAGGGACTGACAAGTCAGTTAAAAGATACATCACTTGTCGTCACTACAAATCCAAAAGATCTTGAGCAATGCGATTTTTATATCGTGGGTGTTCCAACTCCAATTGATGAGCACAAGAAGCCAGACTTAAATCCTTTACGTAAAGCATGCGTAGTCGTTTCTGCTTCTCTAAAAAAAGGGGATATAGTTGTATTTGAATCAACTGTATATCCAGGCCTTACGGAAGAATACTGTGCACATCATCTAGAAGTTGGATCTGGTTTAAAATGTGGAGTTGATTTTTTTCTAGGTTACTCCCCTGAGCGAATTAATCCTGGGGATCGCGAAAGAACATTAGAAAAAATTGTAAAAGTCGTTTCTGGACAAACACCAGAAGTATTAGACATCGTAGCTTCTGTATACGAGGAAGTTATTACTGCTGGAGTATATAGAGCAACTTCAATTCAAGTAGCAGAAGCAGCTAAAGTAATCGAAAATACCCAGCGCGACTTAAACATAGCACTTATGAATGAGCTTGCAATTATATTTAACCGCATGGGAATTAGAACAAAAGATGTTTTAGATACCGCTGGCACTAAATGGAATTTTTTAAAATTTTCACCTGGCCTTGTAGGTGGTCATTGTATAGGAGTAGATCCTTATTATTTAACTACAAAAGCTCAAACATTAGGGATTCATCCGCAAGTAGTTTTAGCGGGTCGTCGAATTAACGATGATATGGGTATATATGTTGCTCAGCAAATCGTTAAAAAATTAATTAACAGAGGCGTTCAACCAAAAGGTGCAAAAGTAGGGGTATTAGGAATTACATTCAAAGAAAATGTTAGTGACTGCCGTAATAGTCGTGTACCTGACATTATAAATGAACTTGAATCGTTTGGTTGTCACGTACTAGCACACGATCCAAGAGTAAACCCAGAAGAAGTTAAACACGAATACGGAGTTGATCTGGTTGGATGGGAGAAACTTTTGAACCTTGAAGCGTTAGTCCTTGCAGTGCCTCACAAACAGTTTTTAGATAAGGGTTCTAAATTTATTTCAGAGCAACTTAATAATGATGGTCTTTTTGTTGATATAAAAAGTGTTTTTGATCCAAAAGAGCTTCCCACTAATGTGAAATATTGGAGTTTGTAATAAATGAGTTCTACTGATTCTATAGCGAAAAAGATTATTGGAAGCCACCAGCATCGCTGGTTAATTACTGGAGTTGCCGGTTTTATTGGTTCAAATCTTCTAGAAAATCTTTTGCTTGCTGGACAAAAAGTCAGGGGTTTTGACAATTTTGCCACTGGTAAACAAATTAATTTGGATAAAGTAAAAGATATTGTCGGCGATAAATATTGGAGTAACTTTGAATTTATTCAGGGAGACTTGCGTGATCTAGATCAATGTATATCTGTAATAAATAATATTGATTACGTGTTACATCAAGCAGCACTTGGTTCCGTACCTAAGTCCATTGAAGATCCTATTACATGGAATGCTGTAAATGTATCGGGTACTTTAAACATGATGACCGCTGCAAAGCAGCAAAAATCAATTAAAGGGTTTGTTTATGCTTCTTCTAGTTCTGTGTATGGAGACTCGCCAGATTTACCAAAGGTAGAAAGTAGTGTCGGAGCTCCTCTTTCTCCATATGCTGCTTCTAAGTATTCAAACGAATTATATGCAAGAAGTTTTGCATCCTGTTATAAGTTTAATTCAGTAGGCCTTAGATACTTTAATGTTTTTGGACCTCGTCAAGATCCAGAAGGAGCATATGCCGCAGTAATTCCTAAGTGGCTTGATGATATGAAAAATGGAGTTCCATGCGGTATTAACGGAGACGGAACTACCTCTCGTGATTTTTGTTACATACAAAATGTAGTGCAAGCTAATATCCTTGGCGCGCTTAATGCGAGTAAGCTAGAGGGTGCGCATGCTTTTAATGTCGGCGTTGGTGAAAACACAAATTTACTTCAATTGCATCAACTATTGGCTGAGCAAGTAAGTAAGCTTACTGGCAAAACTGTTCACCAACCTGTGTTTCGTGATTTCAGAACAGGAGACGTAAAACATTCGCTAGCTTCCATAGATGAAATTGTTCGCAAACTAAATTACTCTCCGACTCATACAATCAGACAAGGAATTGAGCTTACTGTTCCGTATTATTTATAGACAGTGACTTTAGTAGTATTTAAGTAGTAGCTGTTTTTTTACACCAATTAATTAAATCTTCCATCTGAGATTCTAAATCATCAGTGGTATCATTTTTTACTACATAATCAGCTTTCTCAACTTTTTCTTCTATAGGAATTTGAGCTTGGATTCTGTTTATAGCTGCTTGTTCAGGAATTGAGTCGCGCTTCATTATTCGTTTCTTGCACGTATCAGGTGGTGCGTAAACAACAATAACACCTTTGCATAGTGGATGTTGATAATTAACTTCAAAGTACAAAGGTATATCGTAAAAAATAATTGAGTGTTTGTTGGTAGAAAATACTTCTTGTAATTTTATATCGAAAAGAGCTCTTATTGCTGGATGAAGAATTTGTTCTAGTTTTAATTTCTTTTTTTTATCTTTAAAAATTAATAATCCCAGAGATTTTCTATCAAGTTCTCCCTTAGCGGTGAGGATTTTACTGCCGAATTCCTTAGTAATTTTCTGCAAGCAATCCGTGCCAGGAAGCACAACTTCTCTGGCAATAGCATCAGCATCAATCACTGTGGCGCCGTATTTTGATTCAAGAAGTCGGCAAACTGTGCTTTTTCCGCTTCCCGAGCATCCTGTAATGGCGAAAAAGTGATTCATAGCTGTTTTTTAAATTAAACGCAGGTCATTGAAGGCTTTGGTAGACCGTGGCACAATTGCTATTATATACGTCTAATTTAGTCTGGCGACAATCATGGGTTTCAAAATTAAATCAATTTTCGGTGGTGGTTCATCTGCGAGTGATCAACCTGCAGAGGCAAGTGCTAATACTCAAACTGAGGAATCAACTAGTCATGTTCAAGTAACCAGTGAACAAGAAACATCAGTTGATAATCAAACTGATGTGCAAGCGCAAACAAATGTAGAAGATGTGCCTACTGCAGAAGTTAAAGAGCAAGCACCAGTTGCGCAGTCACCTGAGTCTGCAAGCGAAGACGAAGAACCTAAAAAACCAGTTGCTCCACGACGTAAGCCTCGTTCTCAAGAAGAGTTGTTACTTGAAGCAGTTCCAGAAAGAGCAAACTCTGCTCCAACTCACTTAAAAACAATTTTACAAGGAAAAGTCCTAATCGAAATTTTACCTTCAAGTAAAAAATATCTTTTTGATGGATCTGCAGATAAGCCGTGTTCTGTCACTGAAGTAGCGTCTGCCGTAGAAGCTGATTGCACAATTTCAATCCACGGAAAAGATCTGATGAGGATTAGTGATGGCGACTTAAATCCTCAAATATTAATGTTGTCACATAAGTCCAAAGTTTGGGGTAACTCAAAGCTCGCAACATATTTTTTTAATCTAGTTGCTCCTTATAGCTCTAACTACTAGAAATTTTTTTCATGACAGCAGAATCACAAATTGATCATTCTTGGTTGTATCAGGATCCAATAGCAGAAGTAACTGCTATTAAAAGAAGGTTAATATTATCAGGAGCTGATTTACTTGATTTATCGATGATTAATCCGGATATAGCTCCTTCTAGAATCTTAATTGATAAACTAAGTGAATACACATTAAAACCAGACCAGCATAAATATGCAGTAAGTCGTGGTATTAGAAAACTTAGAGAAGCTTTTCAAATTAAATACTCTAAAACTTTTGGAGTTACCCTTGATGAGGAGCGCGAGATCTGTGCTCTTTCAGGAACAAAAGAAGGCTTATATTACATACTTCACTCGTTAGTAACTGCTAGTTGCGATACTGTACTTGTCGCAGCTCCGACTTATCCAATTTATCTATCTGCTATAAATTTAATTAAAGCTAAACCTGCGTTTTTTAATATAGATGCAGATGAATCAGTGATGCTTACCAGGATTGATGAAGCATTAGAAGAAAGTGGCGCAAAGATTTTACTGTTAAATTTTCCAAACAACCCAACTGGAATATGTGTTTCTTCTCGTTTTTGGGAAGAATTAGCCAGGATTACCTTTCAAAGAGGAGTAACAGTCATTAACGATTTTGTTTATGGCGAAATGGGTTATGAAAGCACAATCCCCAGTATGTTAAGCGCCAGAGGAATCAATCCTCTTATGGTTGAAACCTACTCTTTATCCAAGGCTTATTCTGTTGCAGGGTGGAGGATTGGAGCCGCCCTAGGAGCCGAAAGTATTGTTCGAGATGTTGCTAGATTAAAATCACATTCAGACTACGGAAGTTTTTTACCACTACAACATGCAGCTTCTTTTGCTCTAACGTGTGATACAGATTTAGTCTCGGGCATCGTTGGGCAGTATCGCAGAAGAATGAATATCTTATGTGATGGGTTAAAAGGTCTTGGATGGCAAGTGAATCCTAGCTCGGCAGGTCCGTATATCTGGGCTAAGGTCCCATCGCAATTTAATTTTGCCACTGGTGGGGATTTTGTTCGTCGCTTATTAGAGTCTTCGCAAGTTCTTTTTACCCCAGGAGCCCTCTATGGTAGTGACTATAATCAATGGGTTAGAATTGCTTTAGTTTGTTCGGAAGAAAAATTACATCAGGTTTTGTCTAGACTTTATGAGTTTCATCAATCAATTGGTCACTAATCATTTTTCTGCAAACTTTTGCAGGAAATTAGCAATTTTATTTGTATATTTAATTGTATCCAATGTTTTGATCCCCGTTGTTGCAGAAAACAAACCATCAAATTGCGTTGAAGCGTCCAAGCGCGTGAAAGAAGGACTTACTCTTAAGGATGGATCTTTGTCCGAGCTTAATGCATATCGTGATGCAATCGAGATGTGCCCCGAGATGGCAGAAGCGCACCATAATCTTGGAATCGTTCTTTTGAAACAGGGTAAATCTAAAGACGCAATATCTTCTTTGGAAAAAGCCATTACTTTTAAGCCAGATGCTTCAACTCGTTTGGCTTTGGCATCTATTTACATGCAACAAGATAATACTAATCTTGCAAAAGAGCAGTATCAAAAAGTCCTTGAAGATGATTCAAAAAATCTAAAAGCTCTTCAAGGCTTAGGGGTTGTATACGAAAAGCTTGGGCAGCTTGATAAAGCCGCTGGTTCTCTTGAGCAAGCGAAAGCTGTGGATCCTAATTCAGTTATTACTTTGTATAACTTGGGTGTCATAAATGCGAAGTTAGCTAAACCTGATGAAGCAATTGAGTTATTTAAGAGAGTATCCGAAATTCAAGATGGATTTGAAAAAGTAAATTTATTTTTAGGCATCGAATATGCAAAGAAGCAACTTTATGCGGAGGCAATTCAGGAGCTCGAAAAAGCTGTATTAAAAAACCCCGATCTTGTTGATGCTCATCGTGCTTTAGGAGTCGCGCACAGAAAAAATGGTGATTTAGATAAAGCAGAGCTAAGTCTTAGGAAAGCTTTATCACTTGACCAAAACGACTCAACAAGCAGAATTGATCTTGCAACTGTATTAATTGAAAAAAAACAAGAATCTCTTGCCGAAGCCGAGCTT
>JBILET010000094.1:0-5885 GCA_044351935.1 Bdellovibrionota bacterium | reverse complement strand
CCTATCGTTAATATTACCAATCCTTCATTAAACGAACGAGAAGTATCAGTATACGGAGCACTTTGTATGCCCCAGGACTATTGGGGATTAAGAATATTTTCCGATAAAATTGCAGAAGGTGATCTAATTGTTATTCCTTATCAAGGTGCCCTTACCTACTCGACAATGAGCGACTTTATCAAGGGTAAAGCTACTGTTTATGAAATGCCATAAATAGAAAAAGACAAATGAAAATTTCCTCAAGCCATGTTTCACTGCTACCTCTTAATCTCCGTGAGTCATACACGATTGCTTATCAAACAGTAGATGCAGTAGAAAATGTACTTTTAAACTTATCATTTGATAACAATATAACCAGTACCGGAATATGTGCGCCTGAAGAAGCCGTTACTAACGAAACTCCAGCTAGCACAAAGCAATTACTCGAAGAAACCTTAATTCCTGTTCTAATAGATAACTTCGTAGCCTCATCATATCAATCTTGCATTGATTTACTAAAAGAACGCTACGCTGATTATCCCGCAGCAAGAGCATGTATCGATTTTGCAATTCATAATGGTGTTGCAAAACACAAAAAGATAACGGTTGCAGAGCTACTTGGAGCTAAACATATTCTTAAATCAATCCCGACGACGATTACTGTTAACATTCATAACCCAGCTGATACTGTTCAAAGAGTTAAATCCTGGATGAAAGTTGGCTATAAAATGTTAAAAATCAAAGGTGGATTAAATATTGAAGAAGACATCCAAAAACTTTTTTTAATTAAACAATCATTGTCTACCATACCGCCTATCCTTTTTGATGCTAATCAAGGATATTCTTACGACGAAGCTTTATATTTTATCAAAGAAACTAAAAAACTAGATTTAATTGCGATTGAGCAACCAGTTAATCGTTATGCTACAGAAGATTTATGTCGTCTGGCATCTTTAAATCTTACTCCGATTATGGCCGATGAGGCTGCATGTTCAATAAATGATATAAAAACTCTATCTAAAGGTGGGGTGCAATATTTCAACATCAAACTTATGAAGTGTGGGGGCTTATTAGAAGGCAAACGACTTATCGAGGCTGCGTTATCCGCTGGCAAAAGCGTAATTCTTAGTTGCATGGATGAGTGCGCTCTAAGTAATGCGTACTCACTTAGTTTGGCATTAGCATATAAAGAAATTAAATTTGTAGACCTAGATAGCTTTACTGATTATACAGACGATCCAACAAGAAACTATATTGATGTTTTAGAAGGCAACTTAAAATTAGGGCAAAAACTTTAATCTTCTTCTATGTAGTCTAAATCGACTAAGAATGTTTCACGAATAAAGAAGTTTGCAATTAAAGCAATTAAAACTCCTAGTGCAACAGTAAAAAGAGCTGCGTGCCACGGCAATATTATGGGCTTTAAATAAGAAAATCCTGCTACAACCAATACGGCACCGCCCCGGATTACATTTGGGATAGAAGTTGTTGCAGTTGCTCGGATATTAGTGCCAAAACTTTCTGCACACGTAGATAAAATCACAGCCCAATTTGCAGATGCAAATCCAAACAATAGGGCATAAGTATAATACTGATTTGCACTTCGAGGAGGCATAAAATAAGCAAAAAGGCATATTAAAAGACAAAACAGTAAAGACAAGCTATTTGCCTTTTTGCGACTTTTATAAAATTGGCTAACTGCACCAAAAAAGAAATCACCAACCGAAATACCGATATAACAGAATAGAATTCCTTTTGCCGCAGTAATATTACTATCAAGATTTAGGCTTTTTCCTAACTCAGGCGCAAAAGTTGACACAACGTAAACCACAGCCATTATTGGCATCCCCAATAAAACACACAAAAGATATCGTATAATTCTGCTCTTTGATAAAAATAAAAGCTTTAGACTACCTTTACGTATATCAGATCGATTTTTTATAGATTTAAAAGCATCCCCTTCTGCCACTTTTACTCGAGCAACCAATAAAAGCAAACCAAGTATTCCACCGATTAGATAACAACTTCGCCATGAAATTATTTCGGCAAGAATTCCAGCACACACTGCGCCTAATAAACCAAATGCAGTAACTATGGTAGCGCCCCACCCTCGTTTTTCTTTTGGTAGCAATTCTGAAACTAAAGTAATTCCAGCACCAAGTTCTCCGGCAAGTCCAAAACCAGCAATGAACCTGTAAACAGCATATGCTTCTACTGAATTAACAAAAGCACATGCAAGATTTGCTAATGAGTAAAGTAAAATGGACCCATAAAGAACTGATAATCTACCAACCTTATCTGCCCAAATACCCCAAACAACTCCACCTAATAACAATCCCAGGAGCTGTAAATTAAGAATAAATATTCCTTTCGAGAATATTTGGGACTGTTCCAAACCTATATCAGTAAGGCTTGGAACTCTAACAATACTAAAAAGTAAGATATCAAAAATATCTACAAAATAACCAAGTGCTGCAACAAAAACTGCTGCCCACATAGCTTATTCGCCTTTGATATTATTGTTACTCGTGAACATCAAAATATGGCAATGGGTCTTGATCGTCTGGCTCACCGTTATAGTTCACAGTGATTTCATCACCAACTGCGATATCTTTAATTGCGATATAATCTATATAACCGCCATCAAATACACGATCAAAAATAGCATTTGGAGAAAATGAGTGATTATAAATTGATCCATATCCCAAAGAGATCGCCATCCCCTCATCATCTGGAGTCCAGGCATAATAATAATGATATAACTTGGAACGATCTATGAGATCACGTTCAGAAACTGGCACTACGATTACTGGACATCTTTCTATTAGTTGGCCTTTTTTAATCGCAGAAGTGGCAAAACACCCGCGCCCCTTGACTCCAGCATCTTTAACTATGACAGGGCCTTGGATAGAAAGTATCGCAGATGGTTTTTTATTTTGGTCCTCTGAGCCTAATGGCATAACTGCATTCATATATTGAGTTTAAATTTTATTTAATATTATCTAAGTAATATTACTCTAAACTAAATTCTATAGCCAATATTTATCGCACTAGAGGTTTTTGACGATACCGGTCGATTGCCCTGTACAGGATCTCTTCGATGAAGTCACCATAATCATATCCATCAACCTTGGCAGCCATTGCCATAAAGTCATCAGTACCTATAGGGGGATTTGGATTGACCTCCAAAACGTACGGATTGCCGCTTTTATCGACTCGAAATTCGACTTTTCCATAATCTAAACAGTCAAATAGGGAATACACATCCAGCGCGATGCTATTCATCAATGAGCCAAGTTTTTTAGATATTTTGGCAGGTTTCTCGATCCTTATTGAGTCATAAGCCGGATCCCCTTCTGTCGTCTTGGAATCTTGCGCGTAGATTTTCCAGTACCCCTTTGGTAATCGATCAAAGATTGAGCGAATAGGCGGAAGAATTCTAGTATCGTCGCCACTACCTATAAGACAAATATCGAACTCATCGCCATCTATAAATTCTTCCACTAGTGCGGGACGCCCTAGTTCTCCGATAACAAATTGAAGCTGTTTTCTAAGTTCAGTTCGATTCTTAACAACGGATGAATTCGTTATTCCAAAAGAGTTATCAGTATCCGCAGGTTTTACGATTAATGGAAAATACAAATCCTCTCTGACTTTTTCATCTAAACTATAAACATAATCCCAGTTAGGAGTTGGAATTTCATGATACTGGAATAACTTTTTAACAGTTATCTTATCCATACAGGAAGAGATCGTTGTTGAAGTGGAACCAGTGTATGGTATTTGCAAAAGATCCATCAACGCTGCAGCATGGGGCTCTAGGGTCATTGAATTAAAAATAGACTCACATAGATTTAGTACAAAATCTAGATTACCCCTTTGTAGTTTTCTCAATGGTAGTGGGCTTTCACTCATATCAAAAAGAGTGGTTTTATATCCCCTAGAATCCAAAAGTTCTTTTATTTCTTTTCCAATAGTATTTTTAGCAAGCTTTCCGCCTCCTTCTACCGAAATTGTATTAGCTAAAATTCCAATTTGTAGTTTTTTTAGCGCCTCAAAGCTTTTAATCTTTTGAATCTTAGCTGCTCTAATTAATTGCCTTCTTACTAGCGGAGCAGAGCTCAAAGATTCCTCACCGAGTCTGGCACGAAGCGCAGAGCCTTTTCTAAATCTTGTTACGTTAATCTCTAACTTTTTAAAAGCACGCTCCATAACCGTTTCGGCTTCCTGGTATGAGCGGCCCTTGGTAACAATCCACCCCATGTTTTCATAACCTTCGGGCGGAACTAAGACTGCATCACCAACATCTTTTGACACTACAAGGTCTAAAACATTTTTCATTTCGCGGCATTCTTTAATGCCTGAAATATTGGTGATAATTCCAGAATACTCTGGAATAAAATAACGACATATTACGATATCACTTGCTTCTCGCTTTTTACTTTCGACTTTTTGCCCACAAGCAATATCAAAGCCGATTTTTAGCATGTCAAAGCCCCAGACGGTTTTGACGTTTAAGTAAATATCATCACCACCCATCCGTGAAGCAACTTCGATAATTTTAGGACCTTTTGGGGTAATCTTTAGCTCGATATGCGATAAAGAATTTTGCACGCCCAAAGCAATCAGTGAACTTTCTGCAAGCTTAACTACATCTTGTTCTATTTCTTCGGTTAATCTTGCAGGTGCAATGTCTCCATATTCGATAAAGTAAGGCGGTCTCAAAGGTTGTTTCTCGTTAATCCCTAATACATGCGGGATTCCAAACTGAGAATAACATTCCAAACTTACTTCAGTACCTTCAAGATACTCTTCGTATAAAAACTGGCTATCGTTATATTTAAAAATTGGGTCGTACTGTTCGTTGCAGTTTTTTACCAAATAATCGTAAGTAGCTGCAGCTTCGTCTTCGTCTTTAACTAAAACAACAAATTGACTATCAGATCCCCAGACAGGCTTCATTACGGCAGGAAAACCTATAAAGTGCATTGCATCATCAAGGTCTTCTTTAGATTGAATTAAATGGAACTCGGGGGACCCCAATCCGCAATCCCTAAGGCGCTTTCTCATCTCGTATTTATTACGAGTATTAATAGCGGTTTCGAACGAGTTGCCGATAAACCCAAAATGCTCACACATTTTAGCTAACAACGGGACATCGTCTTCCCAAAAAGTTATCGCTCCATCCACCATTACATCTGGATGCTGAGAAAAGAACGCTTCTACTTTTTCGATTACTTCTTTGTGATTGTAGTTGTCGACCTGAACAAAATAATCAACTAGCTTCTTCGGCACATCAAGCTCTGGTCCAACTAGTAGCACTGTGGCACCAAAACGTTTGGCGTATTCTAAAGTGAATTTTTTTTTCTTGCCGCCTGAGTTAACAAAAAGAAGAGTTTTATCGGTAAATGCGCTGACTCGAGTCATAAATATATATATAGTGACTATTGATAATAATCCTCTTTATCTCACTCAAAACGACAAGATACAACTAGTTAAGTCAAATTTATTTCGATTCACCAGCGGCTTCAATCCAGGATCTCGCTGATATCATCTAGGGGAATCTGGTAATGACTGGCAAAATCACGATTGCACTTGATATAAGTCTTTAGAGCAGTGGCAACGGCTCCAAATTTTGTCTTGTATCCCCAATCGCCAGTCAACATATCGTAAACTTTAAACCCATCGCGGATGGCAAACTCAATGTTCTTAAGAATAGCGACCGTACCAAGTGATAATTTTTTATACTCTGGGCTGTAACTTCGTATACAGAAGCTATCGTAAACTACGCTGTTGGCTCTAAAACTTACATTTATAGCTATTGGCTTTGGATTACCGGCCGCAAAAATTGATATCGTGTGGACGCACTCCTGGGGAAATATATCTTTTAGGGTTTGGATTCCAGC
>JBILET010000093.1:0-5895 GCA_044351935.1 Bdellovibrionota bacterium | reverse complement strand
ATTATTTAGTGAGCACTGCTCTTATAAAAGTACCAAGGTTCACTTACGAGGCTTACCAACCGAAGGCCCACGAGTTATTCAAGGTCCCGGAGAAAACGCAGGTGTTGTAGATATCGGTGATGGTCAAGCAGTAGTTTTTAAAGTTGAAAGTCACAATCACCCAACTTTTATCGAACCATTTCAGGGCGCCGCTACTGGAGTAGGAGGAATCTTGCGTGACGTTTTCACAATGGGAGCACGGCCTCTTGCTTTGATGAATGCATTGCGATTTGGTGCCGTAGATAACGAAAGAACTAAATATCTAATTACAAGATCTGTAAAAGGAATTGGTGGCTACGGAAACTGCATGGGGATTCCTACAGTTGGTGGAGAAACATTCTTTCATGAATCATATAATGGAAATTGCCTAGTTAATGCATTTGCACTTGGCTTAGTTGATCACGATAAAGTTTTCTTAGGCGAAGCTTCTGGCATCGGTAACAGTGTAATTTATGTTGGTTCCAAGACGGGACGAGATGGAATCCACGGAGCCACAATGTCAT
The DNA here is from genome assembly GCA_044351935.1 of Bdellovibrionota bacterium. Lineage (GTDB taxonomy): Bacteria > Bdellovibrionota_C > UBA2361 > UBA2361 > JBIKWN01 > JBIKWN01. Next base: position 5,353 of record JBILET010000093.1, on the reverse strand, counting down.
CTGCAGAATTCGATGACAATTCAGCTGAAAAACGTCCAACGGTTCAAGTAGGCGATCCGTTCCAAGAAAAACTTTTATTAGAAGCGTGCCTTGAAGCAATGGCAAGCGGAGCAGTAATCGGTATCCAAGACATGGGCGCTGCTGGCATGACTAGTTCTACATACGAAATGGCAGATCGCGCCAAAACAGGAGTAGTTGTCCATCTAGATAAAGTTCCACAACGAGAAGAAGGCATGAATCCTTATGAAATTATGCTTTCAGAATCTCAAGAAAGAATGTTACTAGTTGCTAAAAAGGGTCGAGAAGAAGAGCTAATAAAAATCTTTCATCATTGGGAATTAGATGCTGTTGTAATTGGTGAAGTTGTTGGTGGTAAAAATGTTGATCTTATGTGGAATGGTGAGTGTGTCTCATCAATCCCCGTAGAAGTTTTAACTAGTGCTGTTCCGCAATATAGATTACCAGAAGAAGTTCCTGCAGATTACAAAGAAAGAGTAAACTTTGCAGTTGATCAGATTGAAGAACCTTCGGATCTTAATAAAGTTTGGTTTGATTTATTAACATCACCAAACTTATGTTCAAGAAAATCATTATTTTCACAGTACGATTCAACTGTTCGTTCAAATACTGTAGTTCATCCTGGTGGTGATGCTGCTGTAATTAGAATTAAAGCAGATACAACTACTAAACGTAAAAAAGGAGCTCCTGAAAAAGGAGTGGCAATGACTCTTGATTGTAATTCTCGCTACTGTGGAATTGATCCTAGATTAGGAGCAGCACTTGCCGTAGCGGAAGCTGCCAGAAACATTACTGCAGTTGGTGCCGAACCTATTGGAATATCTGACTGTTTAAATTTTGGGTCTCCGAATAAACCAAATTCAATGTGGGCTATTGCCGAAGGTATCCGTGGTTTAGGAGATGCAGCCCGTGCATTAAAAATACCAATTGTTAGTGGTAACGTAAGTCTAAACAACGAAACAAAAGGTAAATCAATTTTGCCAACTCCTATGATTGCGATGGTTGGATTGATGGAGGATGCTTCTAAAGCTCTTACAATTTATTTCAAATCAGTAGGGGATAAGGTCCTAGTTATTGGAGATACTGATGGAGAAGAGCTTGGTGGTTCAGAGTATCTTGCTCATGTTGCAGGTATCGAAAAAGGCGCTGTTCCAATTTTAGATTACGACAAAGAGTTAGCAACTAGTAAAGCAATATGTGTTCTTGCAAATAAAGCAGTCCTTAAAAGCTGTCACGATGTAAGCGCTGGTGGTTTGGCAGTTGCTCTTGCTGAATGTTGCTTTAATGAGCAGCAGCCAATAGGTGTATCACTTCAAGTTGAAGAGTACGATGGATCAAAAGCTGGTCTTTTGTTCTCGGAGTCAGGTGCTAGATACATAGTTTCGTGTAGCGCAGAAAACGAAAAAATTGTACGCGCAGAACTTGATAAAGCAGGTCTTGCTGTAACTGCTTCAGGCACAGTTGGTGGAAGTGTTATAGAAGTGAAAGATTTTGGTTCACTTGATCTTAATAAAGCTTTCCAAGGTTGGAGAAACGGATTAAGTCAATTTTTTTAAAAATTTATTATAAGTTTAAAGTCCATGATTGATGAACATAAACCCGACGGATTCCACGATGAATGCGGCTTGATGGGAGTATGGGGGCATCCTGAAGCATCAAATATTACATACCTTGGTTTATACGCACAGCAACATCGAGGACAAGAAGGTGCGGGAGTTGTTTCATGTGATGATAACAAGGAGTTCTATGTTCATCGTGGCATGGGATTAGTTAGTGACGTTTTTAAAGATTTTCAATTTAAAAAACTCCCGGGACAACACGCAATTGGTCATGTGCGCTATACTACGGCCGGAGGAAATCTACTGAGTAATGTTCAACCTTTTGTTTCTGAAATCTCGATTGGTCATGTCGCTGTTGCTCATAACGGAAATTTAATAAATATCGATCAACTTCGTTCTGATTTAATTTCCTCAGGTTCTATTTTTACTTCTACATCTGACACTGAAGTAGTGCTGCATCTGCTTGCTAGATCTCCTAAAACAACAGCACCGATGGTCGAAACTGTCATAGCTGCGCTAAAACAGCTAAAAGGCGCATTTTCACTTTTAATTCTGATCGACGATACGCTTTATGCCGTTCGCGACCCAAATGGAGTAAGACCTTTGGCTATCGGTATGCTAGGAGATGCTTACGTAATTGCATCCGAGACGTGTGCTTTTGATCTTGTCGGAGCAAAATATCTTCGGGATGTTCAGCCTGGAGAAGTAGTAGAAATTGGCAAAGGAAAAGAATTAAAAAGTTATTTTCCATTTGGTTTGGTAAAACCTTCGCCTTGTATCTTTGAGTTTGTTTATTTTGCTCGTCCTGATTCTAATGTGTTCGAGCAAAATGTTTATGAAGTTCGTAAGCGTATGGGAGCTCAGCTTGCCATTGAGCATCCAGCACCAACTGCTGATTTAGTAATTCCTGTGCCTGATTCTGGTGTTACAGCTGCATTAGGGTTTGCAGGACAAGCTAATTTACCACTCGAAATGGGGTTAATTCGAAACCACTATATTGGCCGTACTTTTATCGAGCCAAGCCAGTCAATTCGAGACTTTGGTGTTAAGTTAAAGTTAAATCCTAATCCTAGAATATTAGAAGGAAAATCAGTTGTTGTTGTTGATGACTCAATTGTTAGAGGAACCACTAGTAGAAAACTTATGTCGTTAATTCGACAAGCTGGTGCAAAAGAAATCCATTTAAGAATATCGGCTCCACCAACTCAAGATCCATGTTATTACGGAATTGACACTCCTTCTAAATCAGAATTAATTGCCTCTTATAAGTCAATTGAAGAGATTCGTCAGTTTGTTGGCGTAGATTCATTAGGATACTTAAGTATTGATGGTTTATATAAATCAGTTCAATCTACAAAGGGTAAATTTTGTGATGCTTGTTTTACCGGAGAATATCCACTAGGAACTCCATCAGATTTTGTGTCTATTCAAAATAAAAGAAGACAACCACAACTTTTATAAGCTATATTGAGCTTTAGTGTTAACCAATCTGAAAGATACCACCCAAAATTTCTATAAACTATTAAAAGAACTTCACCACTTAGATGGTATTCGTGCACTACTAGACTGGGATCAGCAAGTAATGATTCCACCAGCTGCAACTGATGCACGAGCTGCTCAGTTGGAAGTTATATCCGTTATTAGACATCAAAAGTTATTAGAACCAACGCTATATAGCTACGCAAAAGAAATACAGCAGAATACTAATCAAGACTCGCCGCACTTTGCTAATGCTAGTTGGATCATTAAATCATGTGATCGTGAGCGAAAATTACCCCAAGATTTTGTGGCAAAGCGAGCAAGGTTGCAAACTGAATGTTTTCAAGTTTGGCAAAAAGCCAAAGATACTAATGAATTTAAGTTAGTAGAACCTGTATTTGCTCAGTTATTAGAAGTGTATAAACAAGAGACCGAACTTGTTGGGTACCAAGATCACCCTTATGACGCTTTGCTAGACCAGTATGAGCCCGAAGGTAAAGTAAGTTGGGTGTTACCTTTGCTGACAGATTTACGCGAAAAACTGCAGCCAATAATAAAAAAACGTACAGATAATTCTAACAACCAAAGTGAATCTATTAAATTTGAATTAACCCATCAAAATCAACATAAGCTTGGTGAAAAAATTGTTAAATTATTTGGACTATCAAGTGATTGCTGTCGCCTAGATTCTTCTAGCCATCCGTTTTGTACAACAATTGGAATAAATGATGTTCGTATAACAACAAGATATGATGAGAATAATTTACTTTCGGCACTAAGTAGCACTATGCACGAGCTAGGGCATGCTTTATATGAACATAATCAATTACCTGAATTCCGAGGAACTGCTTGTGGAGAAGTTTATTCATTAGGCTTGCATGAGTCTCAGTCAAGATTAATTGAAAACTGCATAGGTAGATCTAAAGAATTCTGTGAATTTTTATCTAAGATATTAAAAGACGATTTTAATAAAAACTATTCAGCCCAAGATCTTTACATTGCATCAAATAAAGTCAAAAAGTCTTTAATCCGAGTAGACGCAGATGAAGTGACTTACTCTATACATGTATTAATTAGATTTGAGCTCGAAATTGAATTATTAGAAGGGCGATTGTCTCTAAAAGATCTTCCAAGTCGATGGAATCAGAAATATCAAGATTATTTAGGTATTACTCCTGATAGTGATAAGACAGGAGTATTGCAAGATGTTCATTGGTATTCAGGAGCTTTTGGATATTTCCCCACATATGTACTTGGTAATATCTACAAAGGAACTATGCTAAAACAAATGCAACAGCAGATTCCAAATATGTGGACTGATGTAAAAAACGGCAATTTTGATCAAATAGTTTTGTGGCTCAAAACTAACGTACATACAAAAGGCTCTAGATATGCGCCGCGTGATCTAGTTAGACAACTATTAGACAATGGTCAGCTGACATCAAACGATTTTTTACACTACTTAGAATCCAAATAGTTTACCTATATTTTTAGCACCACTTGAGTCTTTGCCGCCAAATACTTTTTGTAATGCTTTACCAGCTTGTTCTTTTAAAACTTTCCCAACAGCACCTTTTGCAAGTTTATCAAGATCGGGAATAACTTGCATTCCGTTAGAATCCGATTTGATAATTAATGGTACAGTTATTGTTCCGTCGGGGTTTGTTACTTTTTCAAAATCTTTACCAGCTGCTATTAGATTTTTTACTAGCTCAGGTTTTAAATTAGCAGTTACATTAAACATCATAGACTTATCGTTTAAGTTAAAGTTACCACTACTGGTTGCTTTGAAAAGCTCAGAATCCAATTGAACGTTGGATAGATTAGCCACGCCCTTAGAAATATTAGTGCTGCCTGTAAGGGTAGTAAAAGTTGTGTCTTCAGAGCTTGCTACCGCCAGAACAGACGGGGCTAGTTTGGTTTTTAAAGCGTCTCCGATCACAGGGATAGTGGCTAATGCGTCGATTATTTTGCCGACAATGTTAATTCCTCTAATGCCACCGTTGTTAATCAAAAATTGAAGATTGCCATTTGAGGAAGCAATAATATTCGATTTAAATGATCCACCGATTGTTCCGTGTAAATCAACAATTGTTCCGAATAATTTTACCGGTAGTTGAGGCGCAACGGCATTTAGCGCAGGTTCAATGTTGATAGATTTAATTTGTAGTGGTGCTTTTATTGAGCTATCAGGAATATTAAATTCAAATGGACACGTAATAGTTCCACCAAAAGCTGATGCATCAAACTTTTTAGTAATGATATCAGATGTCGTTGCGTTAATATCAAATGAAGAA
>JBILET010000090.1:0-5931 GCA_044351935.1 Bdellovibrionota bacterium | reverse complement strand
AAACCTAGATCTTCTGACAAATATTTTATCTTCTAGTAATGATTTTACAGTAAGCGAATCAATCAATAGAAACTCAATTTCTTCGTTAGTCTACACTTCAGGAACAACAGGCCCTTCTAAGGGAGTAATGCAAACTCACGGCAATCATTTGTCTAATGTAGAGCAAGCAACTCGCTCTGGAGTATTTGGCTTAGATGGATCACTTTTTTTATTTTTACCATTAGCACACTCTTTTGCTAGATTAATTGCATATCTTGGAGCCTTAACTAAAGTCAAAGTTATTTACTGCGGTGTTCCAAATCAAAAAAAATCTTTAGTTGATTTAGCATTAGTGGCAAAAGAAATGGCAACCGCTGACGCCCATATCATTCCTTCTGTGCCTAGATTATTTGAAAAAATTAAAGCAACTCTTCAATCACCTAAACCTGGTTTAGCCGGGCTATTACTTAAAGTTACGCTTTGGTCTTCAATGAGCAAACTGAATCCCATCAGACTCATAACTAGTCCAATCAGAAAGAAGATAAAATCAAAGATTTTTGGTCGAAAATTTACACACGCAATTTCAGGTGGAGCAAAATTACCTAAAAGTGTTGCTGAATTTTTTGCTCATTTAGATATAAAAATATTTGAAGGTTATGGATTAACCGAGACCTGCGTTGCTACTAACGTAAACTTACCAGCACGCTGGAAGATCGGAAGCGTAGGCCCAGCCTTTGATAAGGTTGAAATCAAAATCGCAGAAGATGGCGAAATTTTATTTAAAGGGCCCAACATTACAAAAGGATATTGGAACAGGCCAATCGCTACAAAAGATAGTTGGGACACGGATGGATGGTTCCATACAGGCGATATTGGGCATCTGGATAACGAAGGATTTTTATTTATAACCGATCGCAAAAAAGATCTAGTTATTACTGCAGGTGGTAAAAAAATACCTCCACAGCGAGTTGAATCTTTGTTACTGGCAGATTCTTTAATATCTCATGCAGTTTATTTTGGTGACGAGAAACCATTTTGTATTGCTTTGGTGTTTCTATCGGCTCATCAACTAAATGATCAACAATTAAATAGCAAGCTCGAGCAAATTAAAACAAAAGTAAATAGCCAGCTTGCTTCTTATGAGAACATTAAAAAGTTAGTTGTAATACCTGATGAGCTAACAATCGAAAACGGGGCTCTTACACCAACTCACAAAGTGAAGCGCAAAGAAGTCATAAAAAGATACAAGGATATTATCGAGGAGCAGTATAAATAGTCATTCTAACTTATCGTGCTTCTACTAAATTACTGTTAATGTAAGACATGCCCAATAATCTAAGATCGTTTCATATCCTATTCTTGTTAATTATATTGCCGTTTATCTGTGCTTCTAATTTCACTTTTTGTGAAAATATTCTTTCTTCATCTACACCAAACAACAAATTCTCATTTTCCATCTATCATCAACTAGCTTCAAATAAGGGCAATTTAATTTTTTCGCCTTACAGCATATCCACTGCGATGCAAATGACCATACCCGGTGCAGTTGGCAACACACGCGAACAAATACTATCAGCGCTAAAAATTGACAATCAGGATTCCACCTTTAAAAACTCTCAATCACTACAAGAGACATTAAAAAACGACCAATCCGTTAGTTGCACCGTCGCAAATTCATTGTGGATAAATAACAAATTCGCAGTGCAGGATGAATACATCAAAACTGTCAAAGAATATTTTAGTTCGGAAGTTTTTCAATCAGATTTTACATATAAGCCAGACAAGGAGAGATTAAAAATTAATTCTTGGGTATCAAATAAAACCAATGACAAAATAAATGACATTCTTGCCCCTGGTACTGTAGCTAGTTCTACTCGATTAATCCTTGTTAATGCGATCTATTTTCTGGGTAAATGGGCAAACGAATTCAATCCCGAATCAACTAGAACTTCAGACTTTTTTGTGTCACCTAACGAAAAAATTTCGACAAAATTTATGTCGCAAACAGCTCAATATCCTTATTTTGAAGATAATCAATTGCAAATGTTATCCCTTCCGTACTCAGGCAATACATTTGTCATGGATATTTTATTACCGAAAACTGATTTATCTTCTTTAGAACAAAATATTACAGTTGATTATTATAATTCTATCAATCTACAACTGAACAAAAGAAAAGTTACTGCTCAAATCCCCAAGTTTAAGAGCGAATTAAGTTTCAATCTTTCTCAGTCATTATCATCGCTTGGTATTAAAGATGCCTTTCAATATGGCTTAGCCGATTTTTCAAAAATTTCCGACAGCAAAGACCTATATATCTCCGATGTAATTCACAAAGCATTCATAGAAGTTGGCGAAAAAGGTACCGAGGCTGCTGCAGCTACCGCTATTATTATGCGCGTTGGCTCTATACGCCCCGTAGATGAAGATAAACCTATTCTATTTCGAGCTGACAAACCGTTTATGTACGTTATACGTCACACGCCAACAGATACGATAGTCTTTATGGGCAGGATCAAGAATCCGACTTAAATTAAATCCAGATAGAATTACCAATATCGCTCAAGGTGTAAATTACCTGGAGTTTTCTTGCTGTGTACGATATAGCCGTTGTTTATTAGAAGTTTTTCAACATCATCAATCATTGCAGGATTTCCACATAAAAATACGTGATCTTTAGATGGATCCAATTTAATTGTGTCGTTAGTAAAAAGGTGCTGCACATACCCTTTTACGAACTCAGAATTAACGGGCGTTTCACGGCTAACAACAGGATAATACTTTAAAGGGAAACCTCTTTTGATGAGTTGGCTAATCTCATCTTGATAAGCAAGATCTTTGGCGTATCTTACCCCGTGTAGAATGGATACATTCCTTGACTCAGTCCATGTGGACGCAGTTCGAATCATGGAAATAAACGGAGCAAGTCCTGTTCCAGTTGAAACCAGGACTAAATTTTTATCTGGCGCTACATCATTTAAATTAAATGTTCCTATGATTTTAGGAGCGCAAAAAAGACGTGCTCCTTTTTCGAGCATAACTAAACGCGATGTTAATGAGCCATCAGGAACAACTGCTATGTAAAACTCAAGGTAATCTTTATTGTCCGGAGAAGACCCAATTGAATAGGCTCTTTTGATAATTTTATCACCTTCTTGAGGCTCACGTTCTGCAGGAAACCCGGCAGGCCTTGCAGCACTAGCTGGCAATCCAAGAGCAACATATTGGCCACAGGCGAACGCAGGGATAGGCGCGTCGGGCTTTACCTTAAGAATTAAAAGCTCTGGGGTAATTTCAATACGATCGACAAGAGTTGCATTTTCCATAGACGGTCGTAGAGTGTACCAGGTGAAAGTCGTTCTTGTACACCCGCAGATACCACAAAATACAGGCTCTATTGCCAGAAGTTGTGCTAGCCTAAAAATTCCTCTTCATTTGGTGGGCCCCTATCCTTTCGAAATTACCGAAAAAAAAGTACGGCGAGCTGGCCTGGACTACTGGCCACTTGTCGATCTTTATCAACACCAAGATTGGCAGCAATTCGAAGATACTCTAACAAAACAGGACAACTTGGTTTTTATCGATAATCCAGGTTCTTCAAAATACACAGATTATCAGTTTAGCAAAAATGATTGTTTGATTTTTGGAAGCGAAACCAAAGGAATTCCTAAGGAAATACTAAAACAATACAGCAATTGCCCTCTTCTAGAAATTCCAATGTTAGAACCTAAAGTACGTTCACTAAATCTGAGTAACGCAGTGTCTATTGTTTTGTTCGAAGCATTTAGGCAGGTATCGTTGTAAATTGTTTTACAACCGTACAAGGTACTAAAATATAATTTTCGTTTTTCAATATAACACTAGACGAATAATTACTGTTAATTGCATTAAAAATTTCATGAGAATCTGTAATCAAACACATATTTTCATTTTCGGTAACTGTATTTACTTCAGATAAGTTTTCACGCAAAAAGTACATAATTGGATCTAATGACTCATCAAAAACATCTTTTAAAATCGTAATCTTTTTATTATTGCTTACTTTAACAATCTCACTAGCCAAATTTTTGTAGTTTTTATTAACTCCTTTGATTGTTAAACCTATACAGGATATGAGGATAATAATTGGTAATACTATATGAGTTATACGAGTTAATTTTTGCTCACTAAATAGCTGATTAAGTGCAGGTGCAATTGCTGCCGCAAGGAATGGAAGAAGAGGCAAAGGATAAGAGTGTCTTTTACCCGAGGCAATGCTTAGGGCAATAATTCCGACACAAAATATTATCAAAGATAATCGACCGTAGGCATTCAGTTGATTTCTGTAAGATTTGTTACAGACAATAAATAAGGCTAATAGACTCCAAGGGAAAATTGTGCGCAGCAAACTAGGAACATAGAACCACCAAGGTTGTGTGTTCATTTTCTGATGGCCGATAATTCGATGTAAATTCTCGAACAATAACTGCCGTGAAATAAAAGCTTCTCCTCCAAGATTAGCAGCCGTTAAGTACCAAATAGAACTTATAATCCCAACTATCGATAAACTTATTATCAAACAGATTAACCAACTTATTGTTGATTTATAATTATTATCTTTTGGGCATAATAAAATCATCATTGAAAGCAATAGCCCAGACAAAGCAATTGCTAACGGGCCCTTACATAAAACAGCCAACACAAGAAGCAAAACTGCTGCTAGCCATTTTTTTAACTCAAATAATTTATTTAAAATTAAACTAGAACTAAAATAAAAAGATCCGACCAGAAAACTTCCAAATAGCATATCAACTTTTGCATCTGTAGATTGAGCAATAAACAACCAACTCGAAAGAATCACTATTAACGAAACGCCGGTAGCATCGCCCAATAAGCCGGTTAATCTAAAACTAAAAAACAGAAATATGATGCTTCCTACCAAAGAAACAAACCGAGCTACAGTTAAAGGCTGAGCCCACTCAAATAAAGAGTATATTGCACCACTTATCCAGTGAAACATTGGAGGCTTTGAAGGAATAATGCCTGCTCGTGTTGGTAAGATTTTATTGTCAGTATTAGCAACTTCCCAAACGACATGCGCTTCTCGTGCTTCGGAAGAACCCCATAAAGGAACAATCTGTAAAGATACAGACTGAAGTATAAAGAATATAATGATTAATCTACGTAAAGAGTCCGACAAACCTTAGTTACTATGCCACCTTCTTACGCCCTTGCAAAGCGGCAGCAGAACGAGGTTGTCTTCTATGGACTTCTGCTTTTCGTTTACGCTTAGCAGATATATCTTCATCGTCAAAATCAGGTCTTTCGTGAGCTTCTAAATCAAGCTTGCTACTTAGATCTTCGTAAACTGCCTCTAAGGCTCTGCGTTTTACTCTTGAGATGTGACATCTTGAATATCCAAGGTCATAAGCAATATCAATTAACTGCTCTTCATCAACAAAAACTCTATCTAAAACTTGTTTAGCTAATGTATCTAATCTGTCTTTTGCAGCACTCGAAAGTTTAATCATTTCATTTCTGATTAAAGCTTCATCAGGTCTAACTGCTTCGGTTCCAGTTACTGCATTTGCAATTTCGTAACTTTGAGTAAAGCTACCACCTGCAATATCTAAATCATCACTGCTATCACCATCTAAAAGAGGAACAGTATTAGCATTAGCAGCAACAGAAATTGTACGAATTAAGTTTCCACGCAAATGGTAGAACAAAAATGTCATGAAACTTGCGCCAACTTCTGGTGAGAATCTTGAAGCCGCTTCGCAAAGCGATAAGTCAACAATACTATCAATTTCGTTAATATCTAATCTTGCATTCCAACGACGTAATAAACTTTTTGCAAGTTTTCTAGCTTTAGTACGCGAACGTAAAATTATTTTCTCTTTTGCTTCTTCAGACAAAAGTCGCACAGACTTTGGTGTGTTATTGATCAAAGTTAATGTTGGTCGTTTTTTG
>JBILET010000089.1:0-5939 GCA_044351935.1 Bdellovibrionota bacterium | reverse complement strand
TTAAAAATAAAGAACAAGCGTTTATTTTATATAACCGTCGTGGTTATTCTCACTATGTTCAGTGTGAAAAATGTGAAACGGCAGTTAGTTGTCCAAATTGCGCCATAACTCTAACTTTTCATCAAAATAAAAATCTTCTTCTTTGTCATAGCTGCAGTTTTTCTTCGCCCGTTCCGACATTTTGTCCAAATTGCTCAAAATCAAAGGAACAAATTCCTGGGCAACTTTCAATGAGAGGAGCTGGCACGGAAAAAACAGAGGATGAGATAAAAAGATTATTTCCAGAAGCTGAAGTATTAAGACTGGATCGAGATATTGCATCTAACATTCATGATTATCAAAAAGTCCTTGATTCCATGCGATCCGGCAAAGCTGATTTTCTTGTTGGAACACAAATGATTGCAAAAGGTCATGATCTTCCCAACGTAACAGTAGCTGCTGTAATTGACTGTGACGTAGGCTTACATATGCCTGATTTTAGAGCTTCAGAAAGGGTTTTTCAGTTAATTAGCCAATTATCAGGTAGGGCTGGAAGAGGTGCAAAGCCAGGTAGAGTTATTCTTCAAACACGTGTTCCCAAACACCCGAGTATAACATTTACTGCAAAACACGACTTCGAAGGTTTTGCTAAGTATGAATTTGAAAATCGAAAAACTTGGTCATATCCACCATTTGGAAGGCTACTAAGAATTATAATATCAGCAACCGACGAGAATGAAGTAAAAAATCACGCATTTGATATCAACAAAACCATCAAACGTTACTTGGAAAATAACGAAAGTGGTGTTGTTGTACTTGGCCCTACGGCATGCGCAATAGAAAGACTAAGAGCCAAATTTCGTTGGCACATTTTGATTAAATCAAAAAATCCGATTTCACTTTTAAAGATTTCATCTGTTGTAAGAGAAAATATAAAAACAAATTCTGCTACAAAAATTACACTAGATATGGATCCGCAAGATATGCTCTAAAAACGAGCACATAGTTTATCTATTATTCCATCGAATGAACCATTAGACATAACTACAACAACATCCCCAGGTTTTGCTTCTTTTTCGACGTAACTAATAATTTCATTGACGTTATCAAAAATTAACGATTTGACTCCTGATGCATTAACTAGCTGACTAACTACGCCAATATCCATCAACTCAACGCCTAAATCATTTTGCCTGGCCTGCACTTGTTTAATCACAACAAGATTCGCGCTAGAAAATGAGGATCCGTAATCAGATTCAAATACTTTTCTTCTGCTTGTATTTGAACGTGGTTCGAACAAACAAATAATTCTACGCCGAGGATAGCCTTCTTTAATTGCAGATAAAGTTTCTTTTACTGCAGTTGGGTGATGAGCAAAGTCTTCTACGATAGTAATCCTTTCGTTGGAGAGTCTAACATCCTGTCGACGTTTAACCCCCTTAAAAGAGCACAATCCTTTGTTAATCTGCTCCACAGAAAGCCCCAACTGCTTACATGCTATATATATAGACGTAATATTTCTTGCGTTATGCAAACCAAGAACGGGAATATTGCTTAACAGAATTGATGAATTTGCATCGAGCAATTCAATTGATTGCAATCCGTCTTTAAATGTTCTGGATACAATACGCACCGAAGCAAGCGAATTAGTTCCGTAAGTAATAATTTTTGCCCTTAAGCTATCGTTCCATTTTGAAATTAATCGCATTACATTTGGGCAATCAGCACAAGCAATAATAAATCCATCTTTGCTAACTCTTTTTGCCGCTTCAAAAAATACTTCTTCAATCTGCTCTAGCGAGCTGTATATATCTGCATGATCAAATTCAATGGAAGTAATTATTAAACAGTCCGCTCTGTAAAAGAAAAATTTTGGGATTTTCGCAAAAAACGCACTGTCGTATTCGTCACCTTCGACAACACTTATTTTTCCACTCCCAACGGAAAGACTTGATTCAAAATTCTTAACAACACCGCCAATAAAAAATGATGGATTGAGTTGATTATGGGCAAATACAGTTGCGCCTATAGCTGAAGTTGTTGATTTGCCGTGAGTTCCTGTTACTACGATTGATTTATTAGAGCTAATAACTAGATCTGATAAAATTTGCGGAAATATAGTAAATGGGATTTTCCTGTTTTCTACCGTTGATAATTCTGGATTGTTAGACGAAATAGCATTTCCAATAATAACAAGTTTTACAGAATCCTTAATATTATTTGGATCGTATCCCTCAAATAGCTCCACGGAAGATTTCTTTAACAAACTACCCATGGGATCATAAAACTCTTTATCGCTTCCAGAAACTTTATATCCCTGACTTGCCAATTCAAGTGCAATTTGTGCCATTGCGACACCACAAACACCTATTACATGAATGTGATCACCTAACGATACAGTTGAAAGGTTTTTACAGTTTTCTTTGGTAAAGTACCCAGACATATTTAAATAGATCTATCCAGGATTAGACTCCGAGAACTTCTCGTATAACTGTGCATACTCGATATCAAGAGCATCATAGACTTGTTTCATAGTTACGTATTGCTCGTTTCCTAATTCAATTTGAATTAGAAGTTCATTAACCTTTTGCTCGGTTCTTAGTAGCTCGGTTTTTGCCATATCGACTTGAACCATTACTTGTGAGTTACTTTCAACTTGAGAAAGAACTTCTTGAAGCTTATTCATCGACTCAGCGATTTGATTAACTAGATTATCATTCTTGGTTTTTAGATCTTTTTCTTTCTTATTTAAGATCCTAAATTCTTCTTTGGTTTCTATACCACTAGCAGCGATTTCTCTTTCGACTTCTTCTAATTCTCGAAGACGGTTTTCTACTGTTTCTAATTCTGCTTGGGTAATTGTTACGCGACCACGCTCTAATTTAATTAGTTCTCTTTGCTCATTTAAAGTAAGTGCTATTTCACGCACGTTACTCCATGGCACCAATTGGCCGAATAGAGTTTTTATTTGATCTTGAGTAGATTCTCGCTTTTCAATTTCTTTATCAAACAAAGCAAGATTTGCAGTCTCCTTCGCGCCAGCTCTTATCGCTAGAAATAACAATACTCCCGCGCCCAGTAATCCTTCAACAATTGCGACTATTAAAATAATTCCCATTGTTATGATTCCTCCTGAGTAGTCGAATCACTATCACTGGATTCAGATTGGGAATCATCTGGACTATCACCTTCCGAATTGGAATCTTCTTCACTGCTAGATTCTTCGTCTTTTGCAGGCTCGGTATCTTCTTCTGCAGTAGATGAAGAGGCCGAAGTTTGAGCTGCCTCGCCTCCTGCTACCCAAATATCAGGCAACGGCTCATCTGGTGATGCTAAAAAGGGAAGCGTCATATCGACATCTTCAACAGTCATTTTCTGTTGAAGATTTGAAATTAACTGCTCGACTTCATCAAACGAAGGAAATACAGGAGTTTCTGAGTCGGTGGCAACAGACGATTTCGACAAGAACTTAAATATTCCAAATGTAGCTCCGCCCGATAGCAGCGTCATTAGAATAATAGGAATTACCGGAGAAGCTGGTTTTTCTTTTTTCGGTCCAGGATCAACTTTTTTAACAACTTTTACTTCATCCTTATGAGCTCCCTTGGGTTCATAGTGATAAACTACAACTTTACTTTCGCTTCTAACAGCTTGCGAACGCTTAGTCTCGCCAGTCAGTATACCCTGTAATGTATACTTATCAGCCTTTGGGAGCATAGCAACCGAGGCGTACTGTTTTGTTTTATTTAACTTATCAAATGATAATGGAAGTTCATACCTAGACTTAGTACTGTCAATGGCTACAAGTTTTACATTAAATTTCTTAAATGTACTAACATCTTCATTCAGAGCTACTTCGATAATCTGTGGCTTATCAGCTTCGTGACCATCTTCTTCGGTTGCTTCTGCATGACTATCGTGGCCCGTATCGTGTTCATTAGCGTGCTCGTCTTCTTGATCTGCTGTAAGAAGTTTTTCCAATTTAGCCGAGCTTCCAATAATATTAACCCTTACTAACGGAGCTTTTACTCGGAAAGGAATCTGTTGATTACGCTCGAATGTAGGAGCTTTTGCAATAACCCTAAGTTTGTACTCGCCCGGATCTTCGATTTCGATAGTTTTTGAAAAAATTCCATCTTTAGCAATCCTATCGCCATCTTTTCCGTCATCTTGAAGGAAATCGCGTATGATTGGTTCGGATACTTTATCAGTAGGAGTTACTTGGAACGCAAACTGAATGGTGCCTGACATTTCTGGAAGCGAAATTGGCTTATCTTCCTCATAAAGACGAACTTCTAGAACAATTTTTTCTTGTGCATAAAGATTTGTTGGCCACTCTGATACTAAGCGAAGTTTAGTAAGTAATGTTGCAAATCCTTCCTGATTAGCAACACCTGTAATTTGCCAGTCACCGGCTTGTGGTTGCATAACTGTGACAACATCAAATTGTTTTCCTTTAAACCACTTAACATCACCTGCAGAGTATGATGAATCAATAGTGGAGCCATCAGGTCTAATCAAAGTAATAGCATCAGACTCGCCTTCTCGATTGATGTAAAAAGTAGCTTCTTGGACATCGGAATCAAGTTTAAACCCTTTTTTTGTTTGAGGAGCAATTTGAGGTTTTTTGACTGCCAAAAACATATTGGCAAAAGATTCGTGAATTTTCTCTGCTGTTGGAGTAAACCAACTTATACCATCAGTTAACGCCGCAAACTCTTGAAGAAGATCCTTATCGGCCTGATCTGAAAAAGCTAATGTATATAATTTCACTCCATTTTTTTTCAGCTCAGGTAATGTTGCCTCAGCAAGTCGCGTAGAAAGTATCGCGGCAGACTCTGCAGTGACTGGTGGCTCCATCTTACCATCAGACATAAGAATTATAGTTTGATTAGCGTTGTCGCGATGATTGTTCTGTAAGATTGAAACGGCTTTATCTATTCCCGCCGCTAAGTTAGTAAATTCCCCACTAGCACCAGCTTGTGAGATCAACGAATTAATAGATGGCTGTTGGCTAGGATCAAAAGGCTCTAGTGTTCTAATAACATTGGCTTCATCAGAAAAAGTGACTATAGCAAGTCTGTCACCTTTTTTTAAAAACTGAGTAAATAGCTTTGCACCTTCTTGTCTAAGATTTAGCGGATCGGTAAGCAACATACTACCCGATACATCAAGTACCAAAACAGCATCGACTTGCTCTGTTGATGGTTCCGCATATGCAGCACCAAGCGGAATTGCATTTATCCACAACAGCGTAGGCAGGATACAAGCCTGCAGAATATATATAAAACGTCTAAAAATAGAATTCACAAAAACGTAACCATGCCGTATTGTTACAGCGAATAAACCCCCATTTTCACGGTAAAGTGTGAATACGAGCAATAGGCATTTACAAATTATTACATTATCCCTGATCTTTGCTGTTTTTGCTGTCGTAGGCATAGGTATTAAGCCTTCCTGGGGGCAAACTCCCTTCGAAATGCCTGCGACTAAAGATTTAAAACGAATCCGATCGGCTGTTATTTCGACCAGTCAAGGTGATTTTCTAGTGGAACTTTTGCCAGATGTGGCTCCGATTCATGTGGCAAACTTTAAATATCTTGCGGATAAGGACTTTTATAAAGATTTAACTTTTCATTTATATCACCCCGGGTACATCATCCAAGGTGGCGACCCTACTGGGACAGGCAATGGTGGGCCCGGTTATTCACTTCAACCAGAGTTTAGTACCAGACGGCACCAAAAAGGAGTTGTTGGGATGTCTCGCAAATCGGATGAAATTAATCCTCAAAGACTCTCTAACGGTAGTCAGTTTCATATTCTGCTAGGAGACGCTCCTAAAATGGATAAAAAGTACACAATATTTGGGCAAGTTGTAGACGGCATGGAAGTTGTCGATAAACTAAAAGACGGCGATCGAATCAGAAATATTAAAGTTTTCCTCAAAGACTCTAGATAAA
>JBILET010000088.1:0-5972 GCA_044351935.1 Bdellovibrionota bacterium | reverse complement strand
TGTTTTAATTCTGCATGTGCGTTCATTGAAGATGCAAATGATCGAATTCTAAAGTTGTACAGCTCTGATTTTGCTACTGAATTTAAAAGTGATAATTCGCCAGTTACAGAACTAGATAAAACTATTGAAGAAGATTTTATCAAATTTTTATCAAAATTTTACCCTGATCATGGGCTTGTGGGAGAAGAATTTGGTGCTATCAACATTCAAAGCCCATATCAATGGATAATTGACCCAATTGATGGCACGTTATCAATGGTAAATAGGGTGCCAACATTTGGTACGATGATCTCACTCCGTATCGAGAATGTGCCTGTGCTTGGAATTATTCATCATCCTGCGCTTGGTATTACTGTTTCAGGATATAAGGGCCAAGGAGTTACTTATAAAAATTCTATTGGCGAAAATAGAAAAGTTTCATTGAAGTCGGTTGATTCACAAGAAGTTGATTTTGTTAAGCACATGGTTGGAGTATCTTCTCCTAATTCTTTTATGCGAGGTGGCGCGTTATCGCAAAATAATCTGCAAAAAATTATTTCTTCAGTGGCTCAAGCTAGAATGTATTATGACTGCTTTGGGTTGTCTCATCTGGCTAGTGGTGGACTTGCTGGTTACGTTGAAGCAAATGCGCGTATTTGGGATCTAGCTGCAATTGAATTTTTAGTTCAAGAAGCAGGTGGAGTCTATCTTCCTGTTGGTCAAACTTATGATGGCACAAATTACGATCAAAGGTTTAGTGCATTGTTAGGTGCTAAAAATACGGTTAACAAACTTTTAGAAATTATTACTTAGGTTGAATCAGGGTCGTTTAATTTATCTTCTTTTTTATGCCGCGGTTGGTTCACAGCTGCCATTTTTGCCACTTTTTTTAAGTCAGCAAGGATTTACAAATGAAAAAGTTGGAATGTTGATGGGATTACAAGGCCTAGCTGTGCTTGTTGCGCCGGGAATTGCGTCTCATATTGCGGATTCATTAAAAGGAGGTGCTAAAAGTGTTGCTATACTTTGTAACCTTTTAGGTGCCTTGTTTTTGTTTTTAGTCACCACTACTAACGATTTTTATTTAACTGCAATTCTTATTTTAAGCTTTGGATTATTTTTTGTTCCTTTGTTTTCTTTAATAGATGGAATTGTAGTCTCGATTTTGCGTTCTCATAATGAAAATGCGATGAGTAAATTTTCATCTATCAGAGCATTTGGGACTATTGGGTTTATGGTTCCTTCCGCAATTCTTGCCCCTAGTTTTTACTATTTTGATTTGCCCTATCGATTTGCAATTTATTTAAGCGCAACTTTTGCTTTGATTAATGCTGTTTATTTAATAGTTTTTTTAAAATCAGATGAAGTTGAAAGTAGGATTCACAAGTCAGCTCCATTACTGTTGGGCTTAAATGCTTTAAAGAAACCACCACTATTTTTGTTTACTGTTGTTAATTTTTTAATAGCCACAGCAATGGGTACATACTACTCATTTTTCTCGATTAGATTAAAAGAACTTGGAGTGCCGTCTCATTCAATCGGTTTAATTTACAATTTGGGGCCATTGTTTGAGTTGCCGTATTTGTTTCTTGGAGGTTGGTTGATATCACGTTTTGGTATTAAACGACTCATTATGATTGCTGCAATTGCAGGGCTATTTAGATTTTTGATTTTGGCTTTGAGTAATAGTGTATTTTTGGTTTGTGTATCAATGATTACTCATTCTGCAATTATTATGTCTTTGGCGATCTTAATTAACATCGTCTTGGACAAATATTGTGAAGCTCACTATCGATATTCAGTTTTAGGTTTAACTCAAATATTGCTTGGGGGAGTCTCCAGACTAATAGGGGGACTTACTGTTGCCCTGGCTCTTCAATTAGGTATTAGCCACCAATACGAGGTTACTTTTGCATTTTTACTAGCCACATTTTTATGTTTCGTTGCGCTATTACTTACTTTTAGGCTTAAACTAGCTTAGCCCGCCAAAATCTTTACTCGATTGATTGAAGCAAACTTTTTTTTGAGATATAGTCCAAGGCTAACAATTATTCATCCGCCCGGGTGATGGAATGGTAGACATACAGGACTTAAAATCCTGGGATCGCAAGATCGTGCGGGTTCAAGTCCCGCCCTGGGCAGTGTTGTCACCCCCGATTCGCTTCGCGAATCGACCCCGTTAGGGGTAATCAAAACATTCTGCAGAGCGGGACTTGAACCAAAAAAACAAGGCAAGTTACTTTTGGTTTTTTACCGCAGAGGCACGCGGGTATCGCAGAGCATAAAATCTTGCAGGAGTAATCAATATATTAGCTAATTTCCCCCCTGCGCACCTCTGCGACCTCAGCGGTAAAATTGAATTTACCGAAAAACTAAGCGGCCATCTCGATAAAAAGATGCTCCGCGAATCGACCCCGTTAGGGGTAATCAAAAAAATTTTGCAGGGCGGACTTGAACCAAAAAAACAAGGCAAGTCACTTTTGGTTTTTTACCGCAGAGGCACGCAGGGTATCGCAGAGCATAAAATCTTGCAGGAATAATCAATCTATTAGCTAATTTCCCTCTGCGTACCTCTGTGACCTCAGCGGTAAAATTGAATTTGCCCAAAAACTAAGCGGCCATCTCGTTCAAAAGATGCTCCGCGAATCGACCCAGAAATGGATTATTAAAAAATTTTATAAAGACTTCAAAAACTCAACCAAAGCAAGTCTGTCTTTCTTGGTCATTCGCATAAATCGGTCGCGAGATTTTTGTGATTCTCCGCTGTGCCATATGATTGCTTCTTCGATGGATCTTGCTCTACCGTCGTGAAGATAAAGTTGGCGTGTTTTTGATACAGTTCTTAAAAATCCAAGTCCCCAAAGTGGAGTCGTTCGCCATTCGCGACCTGTTGCAGAGAACTCTGGAAGATTATCAGCCAAGCCAAGCCCCATGTCATGTAGAAGTAAATCAGTAAATGGAGAAATTGTCTGGCCATCAAGTTCTGGATCTTCTGTTGATGCTGTAACCATATTGGTTCTGTGACACGACTCACATCCAATTTTAAAGAATAGATATTTACCGCGCAGGACTTCCTTTTTAGTTTGATTGCGTGGACGAGGCACTCCTGCAAGTTTTTGATACACAACTAATTGCAAAAGATTTTGTTCGGCCATTTCGGGCTCCTTAGTGCCAATTCGGAAAAGTGAGCTTGTTACACCCATATCGCCAAATAGTGCCGCTGCAGATTGTTGTTCATCTGTTGGATGAGTTGCTTTAAATCCAAATCTTCCAATTTTTTTAGTTGAAGTATTTCTGTCTAAAACAAAATTGGGTCTACCAGAAATTCCATCTTTGTTTGTATCACGCAAATCAGCACGTTCTACTATGACTGAATCTGGAATTGCTTCAAGCAAGCCTGGGCCAATTATTCCTGGTGTCATTCGCAGAGATCTTAATGCTGTGCGATGACTTTTCCCGTTAAGAGTAAAAGATAAAATTGGCTTACGAAGTTCATATTTTGTGCCATCGGGATATTTGCCGTTGATAATTTGCCAACGTAGGCGAATAGAGTGGCGGCTGCTTCCGTTAATTGTTTGATCTTGAAGCTGCCCACCTACGCCGGGATATTCTTTTGTTGAGCCGTCAGGGTTTCTGCCTCTGATTCCAACCTTAACAACCATAGTACTGCCTTCAATTCCATCTCGGCTAAAACGAGCAGGGCCTTTGCCGTTGTCGATGTGGCACGCGCCACAAGATGAATTAACAAAAAAAGGACCAAGACCAGTGCGTTTTGTTGCATCACTATGAAAATCTGAAAATCCAGCAAGTTGTTGTTGTCTTCGAGGTTCGTTTGTAATGCTTGGAGCAGGAAGTTGAAGCGCAAAGCGCCCAGGTAGATCACTTGTTAGGGCTCCACCTATCTGCGAGAAATCTTGAGAAAGACAAGTTGAGTGCCCAATCACACAAGACACAACAAGACAAATCGCAAACTTGAGAGGTTTTACCGGAAACGACATATTTAATGTAAGTTATGATGCAATTATATCATAAGATGCTTTAATTTAGGTATTAACAGATGGGAGTATTCACTACACTAAGGTATCGAATATATTGGCCAAATAGTACTTTAATGATAGTAAATTATAGCCATCCTGGGGTAATCTTACGAATAAACTCCACAATTAAGAACCAAACACGGTCTACTTTTGACTGAATAGTTTAAAGTCGCGAGAAAAATTACAGTAAGTAAGAACTATTTAATCAAAAAATCCTATAAATAATTTTTTATGTATAATTTGTCATTTGATTCAATAGACCAGCTACTATTAGACAATGGATTTTACAATTTTGAAAAACAACTTGAAAATTTGTTCAATAATTTTCGCGATATTGTCAGTGGTACTCAATTAAAGATAAACGGACTAACAACTGATAAATATTTTGACTGCTTTGACTCTAAGTTAAATCAAGTTAGTTCTAATAAATGCAACCTAGATAATGGATTTGTTATTGATTTTGGTGGAACCAATACGCGAATTGTTAATTTTGATCTAAACGAAGGTAAGTTTGTTTGCCGTAGTCTTGAAAAGTTTTCTAATAATCAACTGATCAACAAAAACCTAGATAATCAAAATCTTTTGCCTATAGAGCGATGTTTTGATGAGGTTGTAAATAAAATTTTAAGAATATCTAAAAACGACCCTGAAAAAATAAAATCAGTAGCAATTATTTGGTCTAATGCTGCGACATCAGATTATATTTCAAACGGCATCCTTGGTGTTACTAATAAAGTGTCCGGCATTGGAAACGGTAAAGACTACTTAAAAAACGAATGGTTTATTGAAGGTTTGAACAACAACGATGACCTTGGCCAGATATTTTTAGCTCGCTGTGTTGCGCGAAAGATAAATTTACAGAAGCTAGTAATGGGTAATGATACTGTTTTTGTTGGTTTGGCTTCTACCGGTGCTAGTGCTGCAGGTGTGATTTCGACTGGTGCCAATATGGCATCGGTTTTTGATGTGAAACCGAATCAGCATACTTATCATCGATGGTTTAATTTGGAATGTGGAACAAATTTTGCTGTTAATACAGAATCTGTCAGTAATATAAAATCAGACCAGAAGGATTTATCCATACAATCTTTAATAGCTGGAGGATGGTTTGTATCTAGATATCTAAATGTTTTGGAAGAACTTTTGGATATTATAGATTTAGATGATCGCATCGTCACTAACCAAGATGTAATAAACGCAAAATGGTATAACGATCTATTTGTATTCTCGCAAAAATTATTTAATCAAAATTATGATTTTACCCAATTAATTAAGAGTGGTGATTTAATAGAGCTATTAAGAAAGCTATTTGATACTGAAAATATTTCACCATCTGCTAGTTATTTAGCATTAAAGTTGTGTCACATATTCAGTTATCGAATAATTGCATTCAGTGCTGTTATGATAGCTGGCTCAATTGCTAATTATTCTGAAAAGTTAGAGCAGTTAGTTTTATTGGATTCAAGAGTGCTTGAAGGATTGGATCCAGATTTAAAATTATTGAGTAGTAATTTATCTAAATTGAATCGCTCTAAAATTAAAATTCAACTTATCAAAGAAGATATTAATGGTATAGGAGCTGGAATATTAGGTGCTGCAAATTCGCTAGCTATCTAAGATCTGTTTTGCTCTTAGGACTCCTTCTGACAAAGAGTTCACTATATTACCTTGGCCTATGTGTCTATGAAATTCAGACTTTCTCATAAGTTTTGCAGGCTGTTTTTGTGGGCTGCATAAAATAAGAGTTCGACCTGTTTCTTGGAGTTTATCGGCTAAAACTTCAAGAGCATTTAATCCTGTTCCGTCAATTGCGTTCATGTCTCGAAGTCTAATTAATACTACTTTATTTAAGTTAGGGATTTTATTTTCGATGATTGATAACTTATCTGATGCTCCAAACAAAAAAGGACCTTGAATAGAAAACGAACTGACATTTTCTGGTAGTGGATTTGTGTG
>JBILET010000086.1:0-6097 GCA_044351935.1 Bdellovibrionota bacterium | reverse complement strand
TTTAATAGTAACTGTCTGAGCAAAACTAATTGAGCCTGAAATGCTAATTAAAAGCGCTAGAGTGTATGTGAAGTAATGTTTCATGCTCCCGGTATTCGGGATAAATTGCACAAAACTTAACTCCATATTTCATGGAACAAGATAAGTGCTATTTTTAGAACTTAGAATAGAACGATTATTCGTCAAGAGCCTCAAGGCGTCCTTCACGGATACCTAATTCTTTAAACGTCCCATCAGCTTGTCTAATTTTAAGTCTAGCCTCAAGGCCTTGGTTGCTCTTACTTGAACCATTAAGATCAGAAAGCTTTAATGGCCTGTCTTGAACAATTCCTTTACCAATATCATTAGCACCACGAAGATGTAGCATCAAAGAACCTGCAGTCGACGCTAAAGATATTTTCTGAGCATCTTTTTCGTTAACTAATAATGTAACTGTAGTTGGAATAGGTGCTCCTTGCTGAGGCTGTTGAGCATTTTCAATTTGTCTTTCAGCCGATAGTACTTTTGCGTTCTGAACAATAATGTTTGCATTACCACCACTAATCCATTGAACATCAACCATTGCACCAGCAGTTGCCCATCCTTCAACAGCAGAAAGAGCATTTACGCTAATTGTTACAGCTCTAAATCCAGCAGGAATGCTTGCAATAACTGGGTTAGCTGGACGAATAGGAGTCATCACTTCTTTGTTAAGAGGATTATTTGCTGGAATAATAGATCGAGCGTACTGATTTTTAAGCTCTTCAAAGTTTTTTACAGTCGATGGACTTACTGCAATTTTTGGACGCTTTTCTACTCTAAACATTGCAGGTTCAAGTTTTTTACCTTGTTCGATATCTTGAATTGGTAAAAGAACATCTGTCATTTCGATAGGAGCTTCTTTTTCAACAACAACAACTCTTTCACGTTTAGCTGCGTCAGCTTGAGCTGGTTCACTTGATTTCTTAAGTGATGCAAGTGCAATTGCAATTGTCATGATTGCGCATACGCCTACAGCTCCTGCCAATATAATTGGCATTCTTGATGATGAATTTCTTCTAAATCCTTTCATGGCTAAAAACCATTCCCCTTAAATAAAATCCCGGTCCTTAGAATTAGGTACCATAATAGAGTCGGCTACTTGTAAGAAAACTATTCAGAAAAAATTCAAAAATCTACAAAAAAACTGCAAACTACGAGAATTTCTTAATTTTATGGCCGTAAACAGGCGTATGTGCCTATAATTGATGGCAAATATGGATACAATTTTTGGCAAAATAATACGCAAAGAAATCCCAGCTGACGTTGTGTTTGAGTCCCAGACTGTCTTGGCCTTTAGGGATGTAAATCCGCAAGCACCTGTCCATGTCCTTATTATACCTAAACTGCCCACAGCCAATCTGGATCAAACAACTGATAATCAGATTTTAGGTGAGCTATTGGGAGTGGCGCGCAAGCTAGCTAAGGAACTTAATATATCGGAGTCAGGTTACCGTGTAGTTATTAACAACGGAGCATCTGCTGGCCAAAGCGTATTTCACTTACATTTACATCTATTAGGTGGCAGGGATTTTAGTTGGCCCCCAGGATAAAGTTTGTGAATATATCGATAAAATTTTTTAGAAATTAAATTATGAGTTTGCAAGAACAAAAGACAGTAGTCTTATCAATCAAAGATTCCACAGCATTAATTACGATCAATAGACCTGAAAGTTTAAATGCACTGAACACTGATGTGCTAATTAGTCTTGGGCAAGTTTTATCCGAAATTCGAGTAATGCCAGATGTGCGCTCTGTGGTTATTACAGGTGCAGGTGATAAAGCATTTGTCGCAGGAGCTGACATAGCAACAATGAATGGCCTTGGCCCAAGAGCGATAGCCGATTATGTCGAGCTTGGTCAAAGAACAATGAGGCAGATAGAAACTTTTGAATTGCCTGTAATTGCCGCTGTAAATGGTTTTGCACTAGGAGGAGGTCTTGAGCTTGCATTGTCATGTGATCTAATTTTTGCTTCTGATACCGCAAAAGTTGGCCAACCAGAAGTAAATTTAGGTGTAATTCCAGGATTTGGCGGGACTCAACGTTTGATTGCTAGATGTGGAGTCGGTACAGCAAAAAGGCTTTGCTATACTGGCGATATAATTAATTCCGACGAAGCTCTGCGATTAGGTATCGTAGATAAAGTTTTCACTAAAGATACTCTTTTAGAAGAAGTATTTAAAATTTGTTCCACAATTTCGACAAAAGCTCCACTTGCTGTACAAGCTGCAAAAAGAGTGATTAATCAATCAGTAGAACAACAAATGTTATCTGGTCTTCGTCGGGAAGTAGATGAGTTTTTGACAGTGTTTAATAGCAAGGATAGATCTGAAGGAATGCAAGCCTTCTTACAAAAACGACCTGCCAAATTTAATGGAGTTTAAAAATGTCTTTTTTAAATGCTACATGGGATACAGGATTCCATTTTGAAATTGATGATGAAACAAAAATGGTTTGGGAAACTGCCAAATCATTTGCAACAGAAGAAGTGCTACCATTAGCGGAAAAAATTGATAAACAACATTATTTCCCAAAAGAATTAATTCCTAAGATGGGCGCATTAGGTTTTATGGGTGTTTATGTTCCTCAACAATATGGTGGATCTGAGTTATCCCAATTTGCATACTGTATAATTATTGAAGAGCTAGCAGCTGCATGTGCATCAACTTCAATAATTGTTAGTGCGCATAATTCTTTGTGTATAACGCCGATATTAGACTACGGAACAGATGCTCAAAAAGCTAAATATCTACCTAAACTTGCAGTAGGGGACTGGCTTGGATGTTTTGCATTGTCTGAACCAGGAACAGGAAGTGATGCTGCAGCATTAACATGTACTTATCAAAAAAAAGGTGATGAATACATTATTAATGGAGCAAAAAACTGGATTACAAATGGTCCTCAAGCTGATGTTGTAGTTTTATTTGCAACAGGTGATCGATCCAAAGGACATAAAGGTGTATCTGCTTTTGTGCATGAACTTAATGTTAAAGGACTAACCAGGGGACGAGCAGAAGATAAACTTGGAATCCGCGGCTCTGGAACATGTGGGTTAAATTATGAAAATGTTGTGTTAACAAAAGACAATCTTCTGTGGGAAGAAGGTAAAGGCTTTTCAATTGCTATGTCTACTCTTAATGGTGGACGAATGGGAGTTGCTTCACAGGCTATAGGAATTGCAAAAGCATCCATCCGTGATGCTTTAAATTATTCCAAGCAGCGAATTACTTTTGGAAAACCAGTTCACGATCATCAATCTATTCAAAATTATTTAGCCGAAATGATCTGCAGATGTGATGCCGCAAGATACCTAACACTTTCTGCTGCTAAATTAAAAGATCAAGGCAAATCTTATAGCAGACAAGCTGCTATGGCTAAGTTAACTGCATCCGAAGCAGCTATGTATTGTGCTGATAAAGGAATTCAAATTCATGGAGGATACGGATTTGTTACTGACTACCCAGCCGAAAGACATTTGCGTGATGCAAAAATTTGTGAAATTTACGAAGGCACTAGCGAGATTCAGAAAATGGTAATTGCTAGTAATCTAGTAAAGGAATCATAGAAAAATCTAATAAGTACCCAATATTACGATAGTTTTTGCTACTTTTGCACATTCAATATTATAATCGCCCATTCAAACCGCTTTATATGGCACCATCAGAATATGACCGAGGAAAAATCTAAAAACTATAAAGACTGGTATCAAAACAGATATAAAACTCAGAAAGAAAGAAGAGCATCTTTTCAGTCTATAAGTTTTCGAGAACAGCAACCACTTCATACTGAAGAAACTCTTACTGGATTTGATCCTAAAGAGCAGCTTGGATTTCCAGGTGAATATCCTTATACAAGAGGTGTTCAACCATCAATGTACCGAGGACGGATCTGGACAATGCGTCAGTTTGCAGGATTTGGTTCTCCTGAAGATACAAATCGAAGATTTAAATATCTTCTTGAACACGGACAGACTGGATTAAGTACTGCATTTGATATGCCTGCACTAATGGGATACGACCCCGATAGTCCAAAATCAATTGGTGAAGTAGGTCGCGAAGGTGTAAGTGTTGGAACAATTGATGACTTTGAAAGATTGTTTGATGGAATTCCTTTAGAAGAAGTTACAACTTCAATGACAATCAATGCGACTTCAACAATCGCAATGGCACTTTATTTTTGTATCGCCAGAAGAAGAGGAATTGATTTTAACAAACTTGGCGGAACAATTCAGAATGATTCATTTAAAGAATTTATCGCGCAAAAAGAATGGATTTGTCCTCCCGAGCCTTCAGTTAAACTTTGCTGCGATATAATCGAGTATTGTACTAACAATGCGAAAAAATTTAACCCAATAAGTATTTCTGGCTACCATATACGAGAAGCAGGTGCGACAGCTGTTCAAGAGTTAGCTTTTACTCTCGCTGATGGACTTGGATACGTTGAGCACTGCATCGCGCGAGGAATGCCTATTGATACTTTTGCTCCAAGATTGTCGTTTTTCTTTGATATTCATAATGATTTTTTTGAAGAGATAGCAAAGCTTCGTGCAGCCAGAAGAATTTGGGCGAAGTTAATGAAAGAACGCTACGGAGCAAAACTTGCTAGTTCTCATAAACTTAGAACACACGCACAAACTGCCGGAGTAAGTTTAACTGCACAACAACCTGTAAATAACGTTGCTCGAGTAGCTATGCAAGCGCTTGCTGCAATCTTAGGAGGAGTTCAGTCTTTACATACAAACTCTATGGATGAAACTTTGTCTTTACCTACTGAAGAAGCTGTAAAAGTAGCTTTAAGAACTCAACAAATAATCGCTGAAGAATCTGGTGTTAGTAATGTTATAGATCCATTAGGTGGCTCTTATTATATAGAGCAATTAACTAACGAGATCGAGTCAGAAGCGATGGAGTATATTAAAAAAATTGATCAACTAGGTGGAATGCTTCATGCGGTTGAGCAAGGTTATCCACAGAAAGAAATCTCTGAAAGCTCGTATCAGTTCCAGAAAAATTTTGATGATAAATCATACGTAATGGTAGGTGTGAATAGGTATATTGATGATGAGGATCAACATATACCCACGCTAAAAATTGATTTTGAAGCCGAGAACAAACAGATTGAAAGATGTATATGGTTTAAAGGCAATCGCGATAAATCAAAAGTGTCATCGTCGCTGGCGGCCATTAAATCCGCTTGCCAAGAAAATCGTAATGTTATGCCGGTTTTAATTGATGCTGTTGATAATGGAGTGACCTTAGGCGAAGTTAGTGATATTTATCGAGAAGTATACGGTGTATACACTGACCCTGGATTCTTTTAGAGTAACGGATGTTCTGATATGACTGATAAATCTACAAATACTGACACAAATTTAGCTCGTTACCGTATAATGGTTGCTAAACCAGGATTAGATGGCCATGACAGGGGCGCAAAAGTAATTGCTCGCGCTCTACGAGATGCAGGAATGGAAGTAATCTACACTGGACTTCACCAAACTCCAGAAATGATTGTTAGAAGTGCAATTCAAGAAGACGTACAAGCAATCGGAATAAGCATATTATCAGGTGCTCACATGACTTTATTCCCAGCAATTCTTGATCTGTTAAAAAAAGAAGGAGCTGACGACATTGCAGTCTTTGGCGGCGGAATAATTCCCAAAGATGATGTAGTTGCTCTTAAGGAAAAAGGTGTAAAGGAAATATTTTTACCCGGATCTTCCACGCAAAGTGTTGTTGATTGGATAAAAAACAACATTAAAGTGGTTGAATAACTTAATCCAGAGTCAATATTAAATTCTAACGTCAAAACCATAAAATGTTTGTGGTACCTGAGTTGTAGAAAGTGATTCGCTACCACCAAGAAAAAAATCATCTAAAGAAAGTGGATTCGGTGCTGGTTGCGCTAATTTTTGTGCAGAAAATTCTATATCCGAAAAAAGTTTTTGATCGCAGATGCCAGAAACTAAAGGTTGAAACAGTCTATCTTCTGCCCAGTTTTCTGCCAACTGATTCTTGCCGCATGATGTGATAATAGTAAAATCATTTTTATCTTCGCGCTCTGTTAGGTGATCTAAAATT
>JBILET010000084.1:0-6121 GCA_044351935.1 Bdellovibrionota bacterium | reverse complement strand
CATAGCTCTTTTAGCTGCCATACTAAGAGCTTGTTTTGATCCAACAATAACCAGCAGTTTTTTTGCTCGAGTAACTGCAGTGTACAGCAACTGACGCTCTAGTAGTGTAAAATGACTTTCGTTAAGTGCCAATACCACACATGGCATTTCTGCTCCCTGAGACCTATGTACTGTTATTGCATAAGCTAACTGCAATTGAGGGATATCTTTAGCTTCGTAGTCAATTATGCGCCCATCCCATAATTCGACCTGCATGGTTCTTTTGGCCTTGTCTATATCATAAACAATTCCAGTGTCCCCGTTAAATACACCATATGTGTCTATATTATAGTTATTTACTCGTTGGCATACTCTGTCACCAACTCTAAAAATAGTGTCACCAAATTCTAATTGTCGCTCTTCGTAGCTAAATGGGTTTAGTTTTTCCTGTAATACTCTGTTTAATTCAATTGTTCCTAATGGACCACGATTTCCTGGTGTAAGAACTGTAATTTCGTCAGCGGCAAATCCAAATTTTGAAGGCAACTGGTCAGCTACAAGTTTTATAATTGTAGATTGTGCATCATCAGCTGAGTTTCGTGGAATAAAATAGCAATCAGATTTTGTAACCCCATCTGGTGATGGAATATCGGGAACAATTCCAGAGTTTATTTGAGTAGTATCGTCTCGTCTAAATATTCTGCTAAGTGTAATTGTTTTAATTTGTGGAACTGATAATAAATCCCCAAATACTCTACCAGGCCCAACAGAAGGCAACTGATCTTTGTCTCCAACTAAAATTAAAGTTGTGTCTTTTCCGATTGCACTAAAAAGATCCTTGGCTAGGGTTAAGTCAATCATCGAAGCTTCATCAATAATAATTGCATCTGCCATAAGTGGATCGGAAATGCCGTGTAAAAATCCACTTGATTGAGGATCAAATCTTAGTAACCGATGAATAGTGCTTGATGGGAACTCGCTAACCGCACTCATTCGCTGGGACGCTTTTCCAGTAGGAGCAGCCATAAGAAGCATTTTTTTTGCAATTTGATAGAACCTTACAAGCGCTTTAATAACAGTTGTTTTTCCGCACCCAGGTCCACCAGTTATCAATAATAGTCTATTTGTGTTGGCAAGTTTTACGCATTCTCGTTGTTCTGCGCTAAATTGTATATTTAGATCTTGTTCGGATTGTTCAATTGCAAGCTCTACTTGTTCTGGATCTAATAAGGGAGTTTCACGAGGATAAATCCGCTCAAAAACAAAATCAGCAACAAACGTTTCTGCAGTTTTTAGAGCTTTGAGATAATATCTATCTTTGTAGTGTTGGATAGATTTTTCTTTTTCAAGGTAATTAACTGCTTCTTCAAGTGATATATCAGTTGGTAACTCAAGTAATCTTCTTGTTTTGCTGTTTAATTCATCTTTTGTAAGAAAGCAGTGTCCATCTTCACTAGATTTTTCGAGGGTATGATATAAACCAGCAACTAGTCTTACTTCTGCTGTTGGGGATATTCCAAGTTCAAATGCAACTTTATCAGCAGTTTTAAATCCAACTCCTTTAAGTGATCTAGCCAATACGTATGGGTCTTTTGATAAAACTTCTAAAGATTGGTTTTTATATTTCTCGAAGATCCTTGTAGCTAAATTTGCCGAAACATTATGTTCTACTAAAAACTGAATAATAGCGCCCATGTCAGACTGGCTGCTAACGGCTTCGCTTAAAGACATTGCTTTTGCTTTGTTGATTCCAGGAAGTTTGGCAACTCGCTCCGGTTCTCGGTGAAGAACTTCTAAGGTTTTTTCTCCGAATGCATCAACAATTTTTTCTGCAGTTTTAGCCCCGATACCTTTTATCATTCCACTGCTTAAATATTTTTGAATTCCCTCGGCCGTAGTGGGTACTGATTCTATTATCGAAGCGGCTTGAAGTTGCTGGCCAAATTTAGGGTGCTCGATAAACGTACCCCTAGCAACTACTTCGACCCCGGGCCGTGGGTTTGGCATAGTCCCAACAACGGTTACTTTGTGCCTTTTGTCCACGACGGACAATTGCATCACAACATACCCGTTTTGGGGGTTATGAAACGTAATTCGGTCTATGTTTCCCCGAAGGATTTCTTCGTTTTGAGGTTGATTCATTGCAAGTAAGATCTGGGGTTGATAGTATCGATAATTATGATCGATCCTCAAGAGCTTAGAGAAAATCCAGATAAATACAAGCAGGCTTGCAAAGATAAGCGAGTGTCAATTGATATTGATGCCATCTTAGAGCTTGATAAAAAATTCAAAACTTCAAAGCAGGAGTTTGAAGCCCTACGAGCTACTCAAAATGCTGTGAGCAAAGAAATCCCGCAGCTAAAAGGTGAGCAAAAAGAACAAAAACTTGCTCAGATGAAAACTCTTTCTGCTGAAGTAAAAGAAAAAGAACTACAACTTCGTGAAGCCGAGCAGTCTTGGTATAAGGCAATGCTAAGAGTCCCTTCGATTCCATCGTCAAAAACTCCAATAGGTAAAGATGATAGTGAAAATGTAGAAATTTCAAAGTGGGGAACTGTTCCTCAGTTTAAGTTTACTCCTAAAGATCACGTTGCTTTAGGAAAAGACCTTGATATTTTAGACATTGAACGCGGTGTTAAAGTAGCAGGAGCAAGAAATTATTTTCTAAAAGGCGACGGAGCTAGACTGCAAAGAGCAGTGTTAGATTTTGCTTTGGATCTTCTTCATGACAAAGGTTATACAGTCATGGATCCTCCACACATTGTTAATTACGATGCAATGGAAGGTACTAGCTATTTTCCAGGTGGAGAAGAGCAAGCTTACAATCTTGGTGAGCGCGATCCGAATTCTTTTCTAATCGGAACAGCTGAAGTCCCTGTATGTTCTTATCATCAAGGTGAAATTCTTAAATTAGAAGAATTACCAAAACGCTACGCAGGGTATTCTCCTTGTTATCGTCGAGAAGCTGGAACATACGGCAAAGACACTCATGGAATTTATCGTATTCATCAGTTCTATAAAGTTGAGCAAGTAATAATCTGTAAAAATTCTGTTGAAGAAAGTGAAAAATTACACGCTGAACTTTTAGGCAACGCTTTAGAGCTTCTTCAAAAGTTAGAATTGCCATACAGAGTAGTTGCTGTTTGTACTGGTGATATGGGATTAGGGCAGATTTATAAAAATGATATCGAAACTTGGATGCCTTCTAGAAAAGCTTACGGCGAAACTCATTCGTGTTCGACGTTTTATGATTTCCAAGCTCGAAGATTAAAAATTAGGTACAAAGACCAAGATGGCAGCAACGTACTTTGTCACACTTTAAATAATACTTTAGTGGCGTCACCTAGGATACTTATTCCAATACTTGAATGTAATCAGAATGAAGATGGATCAGTGACAATTCCTAAAGTGCTGCGTCCTTATATGAAGGGTCAAGAACGAATTGGCTAAAAACAATAATCGCTACTTAGGATTCTTATTAGTTGGGATTTGGGTTGTATTCACAGTCTCGCTAGTAACTTGGTGGATGATTTTTGGTCTGCAACAAGTAGACAGACTTGCTTTGTTAGACAGTAAAGATGCTGCGGAGTTAACGCGTTTTCAGAAAATGCTGCTTCTAGAAGGTGCTACAATGATTTTAAGTCTTGTAGCTGGAGGGAGTGCTCTGTTCTATTACCTTTACAGACAGATTAAAGAAGCTAACAGGTTAAAAACATTTTTTGCAAGTTTTACTCACGAGATAAAAACTCCAATTGCAAGTGCGTCTTTAAAACTTGATATGTTGGATGAAAAGCTAGAAAACACAGCTTTTGTGTCCGATATTTTAAAGGTTAAACAAGAGTTGCAACGCCTTACAATGCAGATTGAGAACTCATTATTTTTAGCGGATGAATCAAGTTCTGCTGCAATATTAAGCTCCATAAATATTCGCGAATTTATCAATAATTTATCTTTAATGAGTTGGAAAGGGATAGAAAGTATTGATATTAACGGAGAAGCTATTGTTTTAGCAGATCAACGAATGTTAGAAACCATTGTTGGTAATATTTTTCGCAATGCAAGCCAGCACGGAAAAGCTTCGCGTATTAGTGTGGTAATTGAAGAAAAACCTCAAGACCCATCAAGTGTGTATGTAAGTTTTGCTGATAATGGTTTGGGTTTTAAAGGCGACTCAAAAAAACTTACAGAATTATTTACAAGACATTATTCAGGTTCTGGGTCAGGTATTGGATTATATTTAGTAAATAAACTGTCTAAAGTTATGGGTGGCTCTGTAAGTTTTTTGCCGTCAGAAAAGGGGTTTTGTGTAATGCTTAAACTTAAAGCTGATCATTCCAAGAAGGACAATTAATTTGTGACTAAATTTAAGCTGTCAATAATTAGTGCAAATTTATCTGGTGTTGAGTGTTTACAGCATAATGATTACTTAGCTCACATTAAATCAATTGCTGAAAAATTTAATGGCGATATTGAGCATATAATTATTAAGCCTAAAGAACTTGAAGATGCCCAGTATTCTGGTAGAGCATTGGTAAAATTTATTTCAGGCTCAAATTTTTCTTTGGCGCAGTCATTGAATCAGGCAGTTAATCTTTCTGGTGGCAATATTTTTGGCTTTGTTGATATTTGTAAAAGTTTCGAATCTTCGACAATAAGCCAAATAGATAAATTAATAGGTGACAATCAAGTTGTCGCAGTTGGTAAATTTGGTATTAATACAACTAAATTTAATCACTTAAAATATTGGTCTGGGAATGCTCAGTATAGTTTATCAGCGCTGTTTGTAAGTAAAGATATTCTTGGATTAATTAAGTTTGATGATTTAACTTTGTTTGATCAAACTTTTGGTAACCAAACTTTTTTAGATCTTTTATTTAGATTGCAACATTTTAAAAACGTTAATTTTATTCCATGTGAACAAAAAGAGGCACAGGTTGATACTTACTTGGCGCGAAGATTGTTTAGAAAATTTGAAAAACTTAACTGTGGGTTCGAAAATAGATTTTCATTTGTATTGCCGGTGCAAGAATATTCAATGCAACTAGAGGAGTTCATTGCTTCTATTGAGGCTCAAAACTTCTGTGACATTGAAGTAGTAGTTGTTGGTATGTGTGTCGATGACAGATCGTTACAGAAAAAACTTAAAAATTTCGAAGATACTCTTCGAAAGACTGCTATTCGTTATGTAGGTACAAATGTAGCAAATTACAACAATGCAGTTAGGGTTGGTATTGATTTTGCAAGATCTGCTTTTGTGTGCGCGACTTCAAATATCGCTACAAAACCTGCAGATTATGTTTTAAGAGCAATAAATAAATTTGAAAACGATAGTGTGGCGGCAGTTTTGGTAAGTGATAGTGAAGTGATTGTTCGTAAATTTGCATTTGATGATTGTCGTTTAACTTTTAGTAACGATAAATTTGCAATTAATCAAATGCTTAATAAGTTCCTTGAGAATTCTTGGAAAATTCTAGAAGGAGGTGTTGATGGTTGAGTCACTTCCCAAAATATCTGTAATTACTGTTTCATTTAATCAAGCACAATTTATCCGTGATTGTATCGAATCAGTAAAGAACCAAGATTATCCAAATATTGAGCATATTATAATCGATGGTGGCTCAACTGATGGAACTGTAGATATCTTAAAAGAGTATTCACATTTAAATTGGGTATCCGAACCTGATAATGGACAAACGCACGCTCTAAATAAAGGTTTTCTAAAAGCAACAGGACAAATAATCGGTTGGTTAAATTCGGATGATTATTACACTCCGGGTGCTCTTAAAATTGTTGCTAGCGAGTTAAAGAACTCATCAGTGCTGTTGGGTGGCGGTAACATAGTTGACCGAGTAGGGAATATAACAGGTTATGTTCCTAACATTGAAAGAAATTGGTTTGATATTCTTAAAAACTGGATTTATCACTCAAGTTTTCTTCAACCAGCAGTGTTTTTTACTAAGGAAGTTATTGATGCTGTTAAGTTACAAGATGGTAATTACTTAGACGAAGATCTTCATTATGTAATGGACTATGAGTTATGGCTTAGGATAGCTCAAAAATATCCTTTTTCTAAAAGAGTAAATCAACCGCTTGCTTGTTTTAGAGTTTACGAAGAAAGCAAAACAGGAACTGCAAAATTTTC
>JBILET010000048.1:0-8381 GCA_044351935.1 Bdellovibrionota bacterium | reverse complement strand
ATGTGCCAAATCTTGTAGTTCTGCCAGAAATTATTTGTTTTGCATTACCAACAGTTCCTGCTCCGGACTTAATCGCCCAAAAAACAAGTAAAACAAATCCAACTATAAAATGAGCAAGTACAATAACGTTATCAAAAGAATTCGATACCAATCCACCTAGGATTCCGAACCCAAAAAGTACAATTCCAATAATACCTAAAAATTTTGAAATCATAATTTTACCTCCATCTTTCGGCTTCAAGCGCTCGGTGAGACAAGAACAATCCCAAACCAATTAAACTTAAGAAATAAACAACGGATTTTAATGAAATGACTCCCTTAATCAGATCTTGAACCTGCATAACTGGCGATAAATACCTAAGAATTTCGCCAAAGGTACCTCCAATAGATTCCGCAGGGGAATGAATAACGTACAAAAGAAGAAGAACCACCATCGAAGATACTCCAGCTACGATCTGATTTTCTGTGAATGCAGACGCAGCCATGCCAATACTCGCGAACGAAAGAGTGCAAAGAACTACACCCAAAAATCCGCTAACAATCGGCATAACTTCTGGATTACCATAAACTATCAAAAGCAAAGGAAAACATGCGGCACCTACTAACATCAATATCAGTACAGTAGTAACGCCAAAAAATTTCCCAATCACTAAATCTGTTATACTTATTGGCGAAGTTATAAGTAGTTCAAAAGTCCCGCGACGCTTTTCTTCTGCAAGTAACCTCATGGTAAGCAATGGGACCATAAAAACAAGGACAACTAACAAAGTCTGAAAGTATCCTTCTATAACCCACTGATTAAGGTTAGGTGCAACTTGGTTTGCACCCATTAATGCTTTCATCTGAGCATATCTTTCCAAACTTGCATTAAAAAAAGCTAGCATATTAAAAAAGAAATACCCGGATAACAAAACAAATCCAGTTAAAACTAGATATGCAATAGGAGATGTAAAGTAAGAATGAAATTCTCTTTTACAGATTGACCACCACTTCATATAAATTCCTCGCACTAAAAATTAATTATGTTGCTCTAGCGCAATAGACTCCATAAATACTTGCTCAAGCGATCCTTGTTGCATCAAATCTTGCAAAGAATCACTTCTAACTATTCTTCCGCGGTTGATAATTACTACTTTATTACATACCGCTTGAACTTCTGGCAGAATGTGAGTGCTAAATATTACCGTTCGATTTTGGCGCAAACTTTTAATTGTTTCACGAATATCAATTATTTGTTTTGGATCTAATCCAGACGTAGGCTCGTCTAAAATTACAACTGCAGGATCGTGAATTATAGCTTGCGCTAACCCAACGCGCTGTCTGTACCCTCTAGATAACTGTCTGCATAATTTATTTGTAACGTTTGTTAAAAAGCATCTCTCGACTACATCTTCGATTCGCGAACGAACATTATTTGATGGCACACCTTTTATCTGCGCAATGAATTTTAAGTACTCAACTACTTTCATTTCATCATACAAAGGTGGATTTTCGGGTAGATACCCAATTCGTTTTCTGACTTCGTCAGCTTGCTCAATAATATCAAAGCCAGCTATTTTAGCTGTCCCGCTAGTTGGCGGTAAAAATGTAGACAACATTCTAATTGTAGTTGTCTTGCCAGCTCCATTTGGTCCAAGGAACCCCACAATATCGCCGGCTTCTGCCTTAAACGAGATATTCGATACAGCTAAAAACTGTCCATATAATTTAGTTATCTGCTGCACATCAATCATATGTAGACCTCACTGCGACTATTTAAAACTTATAAACCTACATTTGGCTTATATTTAGAGATTACTTTTAGCACTTCTCCAGATACAATAAAGCGTATGTTTGGACAAGAGACACATAAATTTTTACTAAATAGCTTTTATATTTCAATAGTACTAATAACCTTATCTGCCTGCAGTATTTTAGAATCAGATACCGATGCCTCTATCCAGCCTGCGCTCCCCTCTAAGCCAAGCATAAGCGCAATTAACAACAGCGGGACTTCTGTTGCTGTTGAGCAGTTCCAGCCTAAAGTTAAAGCAACCGATGTTATGATTGAGCTTACTATTGATCCCTACCTTGCAAAAAATATAGTTATTAAATATGGAAGTAATCCGAATAAACTTGAATTAGAAAAATTATTCTCTCTTTCTGAGTTACAAACAAAGTCAGAGTCGGATAAAACAATTGTTAAAGTTACTATTAAAGATGCTGGGACAATTAATCCTTTATATGTTAGCTCAGCAATAGAGTCAGAAGACGGTGTGCGTTCAGAATTTTCGGCGGCAACTCTAGTTAGCGGTGCGGTTGACTAACTTACTCCAGCCACCCATTTTATTTTGATTTCGCACTACAATCATCAGTACAACACCTGCAGCAAAAACACCAAAACTTAAAATCTGGCCTCGCGTTAAGTGAAAAATTTGATATCCGATGTGCGCATCGGGTAGACGATAAAACTCTCCAAAAACTCTTACAATTGAATAACCAATTAAAAACAAGGACGTAATAAATCCTATTGGTCTTGGTTTACGCCAAGCAAAAAATAGCAATGCAAAAAGGAACAGGCCTTCAAGCCCTGCAGCAAATAGCTGGGAAGGATATCTACTATCCAATAGCGGAGCTAATGTTTCTGAAACAGCCGTATTACCCGTTTGGACCTGAGTAATAATCTTTTGCAACACTGAATGAATAAAGTTTCTTGAATCAAGATTATAAGAATTTTGCTCTACTACACTTAGCCACTTAGCAGCTGGCACATTTAATAGTTCAACAACTGACGATAACGAACTAAGCCTACTTGGCTCGTACTCTTGCCACATTAAAATATCTTGCGGAAATTTAACTTTAAACCACGCATCAGGTGACGCGATGCGACCAACTAATTCTCCGTTTATAAAATTGGCAATCCTTCCAAAAAATACACCAATTGTTCCAGTAAAAGCACAAAGATCTATCAGATGTAATGTTTGGATTTTGTATTTGCGGGCAAATAAATAACAAGCAATGATAATACCAATCATGCCACCATGGCTTGCCATTCCGCCTTCATTTATAGCGAGTGCTCCCCAAAATGGAAAAGAATTCCTAAAATCAAAAAACAGATGTGGGCTGTAAAATAAAACATAGCCTAAACGCCCGCCAACCAAACAACCAACTGCTGCGTTAAAAATAAAATCTGATGCTAAGGACTGTGACACAGATGAAAGGCCTTTTTTGGATAGCCATACAACTAATAAATAAGCGATATAGAATCCCGCTAGGTAAGCTAGGCCATACCATCGAATTCCGAATGATTCAGTAAATTGAATAGCGAAGGGATCAATTGTTTGAAGATAGTCTTGCATTATGCACTTGGCTCAGAAGAATATTTTTCGCAAAGCTCTCTTAAAAAAGTAAAAGTATAGATTCCAGTATTGTGACCATCGCCCCACTCTACACCAATAGCATACTGTCCTACTGCCCATATTTTTTTGAGTTGTAATTCTTCGTCTTTGGTTGCGCTTATTACCTTAAGTAAGGATTTCTTACCGCCAGTAAGAGGTTTTTCGTGACTTTCTCCTTCACCGCGCTGTGCCTTAGAAATAGCAGATGGGCAGTTGCTCCTTAAAGTTAAAGAGGAAATAAAAAAACTGCGGTCTTGCCAAGCAATTTTTAAACCTTTTTCTTCTATTCTTTTGATTTCACTTGGGATTTGCACAGGTCTAATTGTAGAAGCTTGTGAATATAATTAAAAGCCCATGTAAAATATGGCCAGATTTGTTTGCCTAATTTAAAAATAGCCCCTACTCTATCTTATATATGAAAAAGACCGGTGTTATCGCATTTTCTGGGGGTCTCGACACTTCCTTTTTAGTCCCATTTGCCAAAGAAAAATACGGACTGGACCG
The DNA here is from genome assembly GCA_044351935.1 of Bdellovibrionota bacterium. Classification (GTDB taxonomy): domain Bacteria; phylum Bdellovibrionota_C; class UBA2361; order UBA2361; family JBIKWN01; genus JBIKWN01. The sequence continues at coordinate 4,500 of JBILET010000048.1, read as the reverse complement.
CGTGATTACTTGCACAATTAATACAGGCGGCTTCACTGAATATGATCTTGAAAAGATTTCTGCTCGCTCTGTTGAACTAAAGGCCGATGAGCACATTAATATAAATGCTCAAGATGAGTTCTATCGAACTGTAATCCAATATCTTATATACGGAAACGTAACGCGCGATGGATATCCCCTTTCTGTTGGATCCGAAAGACTTATACAAGCAAAAAGAGTTGTGGAAGTCGCAATCCAAAAGGGAGCTACACATGTACTTCATGGATCAACAGGCGCTGGAAACGATCAGTACAGATTTGATATAGCAATTCAAATCTTTGGGAAACAAAGAATACAGTGTCTAACACCTATTCGAGAATTTGGTATTACTCGTGAGTACTCTACAAATTTCCTTAAGGAACATGGATTCTCTGTTACCGAAAAAACTTCCAAATATTCTTATAACGCGGGATTATTTGGTGTTTCTATTGGTGGAGTTGAAACACACTCATCAACTGGATTACTGCCAGAGAACGCTTGGTATTCTCAAGTAAACAACAACAAAGAAGGCGAAACGATAACATTGGATTTCTCTAAGGGAGCAATCTGTAAACTTGAATCATCATTGGGCACAGAAACAAATCCTATAAATATCATTCAAGCATTAACTAAGATTGGATCTGACTACGGGATCGGTCGACATTATCATACTGGAACATCAATCCCTGGTAAAAAAGGAAGAATTGCATACGAGTCGCCAGCAGCAGATATAATATATGAAGCGCATAAGACTCTGGAAAAAATTACTATGACCCAAGCTCAGATTATGGGCAAAAAACACTTAAGCGATGAATACGGAAAACTTATTCATGAAGCTAAGTTTTTTGACCCATTTAGAACTGATATCGAATGCTTTCTAGAGAGCACTCAGAAAAGAGTCACAGGCACTACAACTATTCATTTAGCACCTGGATATATTAAAGCTGTTACAGCAGATTCTCCTTACAACCTACTTGCTGCAAAAGGAGCAACCTACGGAGAAATGTCATCTTTCTATGACGGACGCGACGCAATAGGAGCTACTAAACTATATGGATTCGAGCAGTATTTATATCACTACGTAAATGGATAATATTAATAATAATTCCACAGTTGAACCTGTTGATCTGTTAAAACGATTAATTCAAATTGAATCCATTTCGGGTAACGAGAAAAATCTTATAGATTTTCTTGCTAAATATATTAGCAACCTTTGCGACTGCAAAATAACAATAGACGATCGAAACATAATATTAGTATCGGAATCCAAAAATTACACAGAACAATCTGGTACTTCGCTTTTGTTATGTTCCCATATTGATACTGTTCCTGTTTGTAGTGGTTGGACACATTCGCCTTTTGAAGCGGTAACTCAAGCTTGCGGCAATCAAGATGAAAAAATTATTGGACTTGGGGCAAATGATGCTCTTTCTTCAGTTGTTAGCATAATTTATGGATTTATAAACACACACCAAGCTTTTAAAGATAACAAACTTAGTGGTCGATTAATTGCTGCCATTGTTTGCGAAGAAGAAAAAGGTAACCAAGGATTTGTTAGAATAGAACCCAAACTTCCCAAATATGACTATGCAATATTTGGTGAGCCTACAAATCTTAAAATTGGATATTGCATGAGGGGCTCGATGAAGCTTAAAGCTTACGCTACAGGCAAAAGCTGTCATGCTTCCAGACCACACGAAGGAAAGAATGCTATTTATGAAGTAGCTGAAGTTTTAAACAAACTTAAGTCATTGCCTCTAACAGATGATTCACCTTGGGGTTGTGCAACTTGCGAACCTGTAATGATCGAAGGCGGAGTCGCAGAAAATCAGATTCCAGATAAAGTTTCGATATTGTTGGATTCTAGACCTACTTGGAAAGTTAACAATGAAAAAATTTTAGAGCTTCTGACAAATGCTGGAATAAACTTTGAAGTAATCAGAAACATTCGTCGTGCTCAGCATTGTCCGACTGAATCAGTTCTTATCAAATCAATTCAAACTGCCCTACCTGAAACTAGCTTGTATCCATTTGGTGGTAGCTGCGACATGGCATTTGCAACAAAACCATCAGTTATTTTAGGGCCCGGTTCCTCGGAAAGGTCTCATGCAGCTGATGAATACATACTAAAATCTGAGTTGATTTCGGGATGTCAGACATACTATAAAATTTGCAATGTAATTTTTCAGGAGTAAGTAAGATGTCTAATTTTCAGACCGAAAAGACACCCAGAAAAAACTTTGCTCCTGCTGCTTTTGGATTGGCTTTATTAGGTTCAGCCGCAGGATGGTTGGGATACAACATTAAGAAAGATCCAATTTCACCCGACACAGGTTTACCCTCTTCAGTACAACAAAACCTTAATCTAATAAGTAAAGTTGACGACTCTGGCGAGCTAATAAACGGGGCCTGGATTGCCAAATCTCCTGAAGATCAACCATTTATAGATTCAACTCGACACGTTTACAGTATAACGAAAAGCAACGCACCTCTCGGGGGAAGAGCGCGTCTAATTTTATCTTCAACCATTACTGAAATGTTAGATGGTTTATCAACCGATAAATACACAAACTATTTTAGCTCTGATGCAGAAAAAAAGATTCTAATAACGACATTAGACAAGTTTAATCAGTCGCTATCATTAAACTCTAACATTGATAAAATAATTAAGTTACCAATATCTAAAAGCGACCGAATTGCGATTATAAATATAACAGATAAATTCAGCCACAAACTTAAGATTACAGACCCAGTTGAACTTAGAGCCGCTTACTTGGATAGTCAGCAAGAGCTAAATCAAGCTGTATATTTTGGGATGCCTGATATAGAAAATTAATTTCTATCTTTGGATCTCTCAAATCCAAACAACTCAAGGAATACTTCTATAGAATCAGACGACTGTGATTCAAAATAACAACTTACATACTGCAATATATCACAAAATTTTGCTGATCTATTGTGCAAACATAACCAATTGTAAACTATGTTCAAGTTATTAATCCAATCGCTCGTTGAATAGGGACTAACTTCTACTAATTCAAATAACTCACTAAATTCTGATTCGGCAGTGGGATTATTTTTAAATTCAAAATAAATATTTCTTATAAAGTTTATTAAAAGCTCTTCACTAACAGAGTTAATAAGCTCGGAGTATCGAGACGTAACACTTCGGACATTTAACTGAGAGTCTAAATAACTCAATATCCCAGATTCGGAGCTAGCCACTTTTCGACCTCCTCAACAGACATATCTTTTCGTTTTGCGTAATCGGCAACTTGATCTTTATCAATCTTACCAACTGCAAAATATTTACTATCAGGATGAGCAAAATAAAATCCGCTAACACTACTTCCTGGGTTCATAGCAAAACTTTCGGTCAGTGAAAGATCAATTGCTTTTTCAACTTGCAATAAATGCCAAATTTTTGCTTTTTCAGTGTGATCTGGACAAGCAGGATAACCAGGAGCAGGACGTATACCTCGATACGCTTCTTGAATGATCTGCTGCTTTGAAAGCTCTTCGCTATCACCATAACCCCAGATAACTCGTATCTTGTGATGCAAGTACTCGGCACAACCTTCAGCAAAACGATCACCTAATGCTTTTACCATTATAGATTGGTAATCATCGCCCTTGCTTTCGAATGATTTAGCAAATTCATCAACGCCATGACAGCAAACCGCAAATGCACCCATATAGTCAGTAATTTTACTTTCTTTAGGTGCAACAAAATCAGCAAGACATAAGTTATTTAACCCTTCACGTTTGCGCTGCTGGCGTAAAAAGCACATTTCCTCCAACAGGCTTCCATCTTTTGCGTAAAGTTCTACATCATCACCAACTGATGCTGCTTGCCAAATTCCAGCAACCGCTTTAAGTGTGAACCGTTTCTCACTCATTATTTGCTTTAAAAGCTTCTGTGCATCATCAAAAAGCTCTTTTGCTTGTGTGCCGTAGGAAGAGTTCTCGAATATTTTGGGGTAAGATCCTTTTAGCTCCCACGTCCAGAAAAATGGCGACCAATCAATCAGCGGTACAACTTCGTCGAGTGGAATGTCTGTGAAAGTTTGTGTTCCTATTAGACTTGGAGTTTCCACTTCATATTCAGAATATGTGTATTTATTTTTCCTAGCTTCATCAATTGTTATAAATGATGATTCATCCTTATTAGCTGCAAAGGCTTCGCGAGTTTTCTTTTGTGATTCCTTTAACTCGGCAACATAAGTTTCTTTTCTATCGGGACTTAGAAGGTTAGAACAAACTTCTACTACAAGAGAAGCATCTGCAACATGAACAACAGGGCCCGAGTAATGAGGTGCAATTTTAATAGCACTGTGAGCTCTTGAAGTAGTTGCTCCACCTATTAACACAGGAACTTGAAGTTTAAGTTTTTCTAGTTCCTTTACATTATAAATCATTTCATCAAGCGATGGAGTAATTAGACCGCTAAAGCCTATTATATCGGCGTTGTTTTCTTTTGCA
>JBILET010000091.1:0-5914 GCA_044351935.1 Bdellovibrionota bacterium | reverse complement strand
TCAAAATATCTTGGAAGTTTACCATCACACCAAGATCGATAACTTTATAACCATTACACGCCAATACAACGCCTACGATGTTTTTTCCAATATCGTGAACGTCTCCTTTAACGGTGGCTATTACAAAAGTATTTTGCTTCGAAACAATGCCTTTTGCGTTCTTTGCAGCCTCCATATAAGGCTCAAGATAAGCAACTGCTTTTTTCATTACCCTAGCACTTTTTACAACTTGAGGTAAAAACATTTTACCTTCGCCGAACAGCTCACCGACAACCTTCATTCCGTTCATCAGTGGTCCTTCGATTACTGCAAGTGGAACGCCATCTAAGGCAACCCTAGCTTCCTCGGTATCCTCATCGATAAAATCAACTATTCCTCGTACAAGAGAATGTGTAATTCGTTCTTCAAGTGGAAGTTTGCGCCACTCAAGCTGATCGGTTTGCTTCTTCTCGCTACTTGCCCCTTTAAATTGCTCTGCAAATGTAACTAAAATTTCAGTAGCATCAGGATGGCGATTTAACAGTACATCCTCGACTTTTTGTTTTAATTCAGGATCTATATCTTCGTATACTTCTAGCATCCCAGCATTAACGATTCCCATATCAAGCCCAGCTTTAATAGCATGATAAAGAAAGCATGAATGCATTGCTTCTCGGACTTTATTGTTACCTCTGAAAGAAAAAGATACGTTACTGATTCCACCGCTTGTTAAAGCTCCTGGACAAGTAGCTTTAATTTCTCGAACAGCTTCAATAAAATCGACTGCGTAAGTATTGTGTTCTTCAATTCCGGTAGCAACGGTAAGTACGTTAGGGTCAAAAATTATATCCGAAGGCTCAACGCCAATTTCTTCTACAAGAATTTTATAAGCTCTTTGGCAAATTCTAACTTTGTCTTCTTTAGTTGCTGCTTGGCCGTTTTCGTCGAATGCCATTACAACCATAGCTGCGCCATAACGCATAACTAATCTTGCTTGTTCTTTAAACTTCTCTTCACCTTCTTTTAAGCTGATAGAATTAACAATTGATTTTCCTTGCACGCATTGCAAGCCAGCTTCAAGCACTGACCACTTGGAGCTATCAATCATTATTGGAACTTTAGAAATATCAGGCTCACTTGCAATGAGGTTTAAAAACCTAGTCATGCAAGCTTCACTATCAAGAAGCCCTTCATCAAAATTTATATCGATAACATTAGCGCCATTTTCAACTTGCTGCCTTGCCACAGAAAGTGCTTCGTCAAACTTATCCTCTTCAATAAGTTTTCTAAACTTAGGAGAACCTGTAACGTTTGTTCTTTCGCCTATAAGTAAAAATCTATTTGGATCTTCTAAGTTAACACTAAATGGTTCTAGACCAGACAAGCTTAATGTTTTGCTGACAGTTGGAATTTTTCTAGTTGGCAATTCGGCATTTTGCTCAACAATTGCTTTGATATGCTGCGGAGTTGTACCACAACATCCACCTACAATATTTAACAGTCCTTCCTTAGTAAAGGTACGTAAGAAGCTAGCAGTATCACTAGGTTTTTCATCATAACCTGTTTCGCTAAGAGGATTTGGCAATCCAGCATTTGGGTAACAACTTACTGCACAATCTGCAATTCTAGATAATTCCTGAAGATAAGGATGCATATCCTTGGCACCTAGTGCACAGTTAATTCCAACACTAATAGGATTTGCATGTCTTACTGAATTCCAAAATGCCGCGGTTGTCTGCCCCGAAAGAGTTCGACCTGACTGATCGGTAATGGTAACCGAAATCATTGTTGGAATTATTTTGCCGTATTCTTTACAAAAACGATCTACAGCAAAAAGAGCAGCTTTGGCATTTAACGTATCAAATATTGTCTCTACTAAAAGCAGATCAACTCCATTTAATACAAGTGTTTTTATCTGATCAAAATAAGATGACTCTAATTGATTAAATGTTACTGCTCTATATCCAGGGTTGTTAACATCCGGTGATAGGGATGCAGTTCTGTTAGTAGGGCCGATAGCTCCTGCTACAAAACATCTCCTTGACGGATTTTTTGCCATGAACTCATCAACTGCTTGTCTTGCAATCCTAGCCGAAGAAGAATTTATTTCATCAACAAAAAACTCTAATTCATAATCTGCTTGAGCAATTGTAGTAGAAGAGAATGTATTTGTTTCAATTATATCCGAGCCAGCTTCTAAATAAGCAGTGTGTATTGCTTTTATAATCTCTGGCTTAGTAACGCTTAATAGATCGTTGTTGCCTAAAAGTAACTGTCTATGATTAAGAAGATGTTTATCACGGAAGTCAGCTTCCAGAAGCTTGTAAGTCTGGATCATTGTACCCATTCCACCATCAAGGAATAGGACTCTTTGGCGAATCAGATCAGATAATTCTTGATAAGCTAGAGTTGTAGGTAGATGGAGGTTTTTGGAAGAATTATTACGCATGGACTAACGTCGGACAGCCCTAAAAGGAGTGGAAAAACTTAAGTATGATCTAACAAGCCATAACAATCAATTGGCTATCATGATTTATTACAGATATCTTTGGATAAATCGACCCAATCACTCAACATTTGATGTAACTGCTGATTGTCGGTACTGCCACTTCGAAGTGCTTTTATCAACTCAGAACACATTGACTCAAGTGAGGTCATGCCTAAAAAGCCACTTGCCCCCTTAATTTTATGAAAAATCTTAGCAGTTTCCTCTTTGGAATAATGTGCACCTGGCTGCAGATTGGCCTGAATAGTTGCGATATCTAGCCGTAGCTCTTCAATAAATTTTGCTTTTGCCTTGTCTAATATGGCCTGATCAAAGGGGGGGGCTTTTGACATATTTCTTACTGTTGTAAAGTATATAAGTTAATTTTATCTGTTTATAGTCTTAGGCAAAGTATGAAAAAGCTCCTCCCATTTGCAATTATTCTTCTAGCAGCTCTAGGCATAGGGTACAACTTGATTAACAAGGATTCTGGCAACCAGACAAATACTTCTGTGGCTAACAATACTAGCAACAGCTCGAATGGTTCAGCATCTAGCAACGAAGGTGGACAAAACCCATCGGAGCAAGACATTTCGCTAGAAGGAGCAGAAGGAACTGATGAAAGAACCGAAGATATTAAACCTGCTGCTGTAGCATATAGTAATGCTGCTGATGCATTAGCTGCTATCAAAAAAGGCGCAGTTGATTATGACGATCTAATCTTAGAGCAGTTTACAAATCCTGGTGAGGACTGCACGTTTTGTACAGAATTATATTCTCAAATCAAAGATTTACTTGCAGACGCGGCTGGTAAAAATGAAGAAAAAGCATTTTTTGCTGAAATCTTAGCAATCAGTGGGCGCACCGAAAACGTAAAAACTCTTGTAGAAGGATTCAAACAAAGTGCAGCTACTGACCAAAAAGAAATCTTTGCATCAGCACTAGAGCTAGTTTCGGGCAAAGATGATGTTGTTAAGTACCTAGGTACAGAACTTGCCACATCTGATAATGCAGATCTAAAAGAGTCAGTTGTTGCAGCTCTTACAAATCAAGGCTCAACATTAGCTTTCGATACCCTTTATCAACATATCGTAGATACTAAAAATGCCGAAGGTTACAGCTCGATGGGTATTGGAGTTTCCGAAATGATGTTAAGCGAAGAAGCTCTTCCGGCTGCTCAACAAAAAGCACAAAAACGCGATGAGTACGCTCCGTTAGTAGTTAAAGCCATGCTAAATTCGGGTCTTCCTGGGCTAAGAATGGTAATGGACTTATTATCAACTTCTACCAACATAGAAGCAGATAGAAGATTAATCAAAGATGCCGTTGAGCACGTTGGATACGATGAGCAAATAGAAAAGTATCTTCAAGAAATCGAAAAATCTTCTAGCCCGCTAGCTAAAGAATTTGCTCAACAAATTCTTCAGGACTACGCTCAGCAAGAAGAAGCAATCGAACAGGAGCCAATCGTGGACGAAGCTCCTATGACTATGGCTAACTAAATATATTTGGTTTGAAAATATTTGGAGTGCATGCTCGCTATTTATCGCCCGGTGTTTGGTAGAATTGCTCCAATACTTGCGGCGTTAGCAGTATTTCTTTTGCCGTTCAAACTTAGTCTTTCGTATATTTTTTTAGTTCCACTTATTTGTGGTTGGATAATTTTCGAAAGCGCAGACTGGTTTAAGCAATTTAACAGCACCCCTTCCGCAGTTAAATTTCTAGCAGCATTTATCATAAGCGCAGCTATTACATCGCTTTTTGGTCTTTATCCAAACCACTCTTTGCAGAATATTTTTGGCTTATTTTTCTACCCTTTAATAGTTCCGATTTTTTGGTGGCTAGGAAAACAAAACTTAAATCGTATCAGTCTTAGTTTGATTACAGGCCTATCAATTGCCTGTTTTATAAACGTTCTTCGAGACAGCACAATTGCAATCAACACAAAATTTATCGGCGCGGTATCTCAATCAGGGCAATTATGCATTGCATTATTTCTTGTTGGACTTTTGTGGGTCCTTAACGCAAATCAACTTCAAAAGATATCCGCCGAGTGCACAAATTGTAAGATCAGAACACCAATTTTACTTTCAGCTGTGGCAATATTAAGCGTATCTGTATTATTTATTGGCTGGTCAAGTTTTTGGCCCTCAATAAAATACTTGTCGATTATAGGTGTATGTTTATTTATTGCATCCTTGACTGTAATCTGGTTTATCACCAAGAAAAACTTTGTACACTTGTTTCCTTATTTTATTTGCTTACCGATTCTTGCCTCTACTTTTTTAGTAAATCTTAAGCGTGGCCCATGGCTTGGTGTAATTTCGGGGTTTATTGTGCTTGCCTTCTGCACCAGAAAAAAACTTTTTCTAGCCCCAATAGGATTGGCATTTATTGTAGCAATTTGTATTTCTCCTATTCGCGACAGAATCATAGAAGCTAAAGATCATTTCTTTATAACAGGAGGACGAAGCGAAATTTGGCAAATTGGATTTGAATTGCTTCAAAAATACCCTCTGGGAATTGGCTTTGAGAACTCAGGAGTCCTGCGAGAGTTCTCAAACACAATTCCTCACAATCTTAAACATTTTCACAGCAATCTGTTAAATGTAGCCGTCGAGACTGGATGGTTTGGCTTGCTACTATTTTTATGTTTCTTTTATCTGCTTTTAAAAGATTTTATTTTACAACGTAGCAAAACACCTGGCTCTGCATGGATAGCTGCCGGAATAACTTCATGTTTTTGTGCAGGACTTGTTGAGTATAACTTTGGTGATTCGGCCGTCTGTAACTACTTATACATATTTATCGGGCTGGGTTTTTCATTGATAGCAACCTATCCATCATCCCAATCTCAAAATTAACTTTATCAATTAAAGTACTAGTCTGCTTAGAGTACTCTGATAATTTTCTCATTGAGGTTTCCGACTGTATTGCTGCTCGAACTTCGGATATCTGTTGCCCGTTTTGATATTCAATTTTACTTGGAACAAAACTAACTACTCCGGTATAATTCGATTTGAATGATTGATACTTAGAGTTTCTTTTCGAGACAGAGCTCTGTAGCAAATCAACTTTTGAACTTAAATCAGATCTTACTTTAATTAAGAACTCGTTTCTTGAATCAACTAAATTTTTATTTGGCAATTTGGGCTCAAGTACTGGATTACTTGCAGCTACTTGAGGCACTTTATTTACATTTAACGATGCAAGAGTTGTAGCCTGTTTACGCAAAGATTGATTTTCGGCCAACACTTTCTCTTCTCTTTGCTTGAACGCATTTAATTGAAGAGTTGCTAAGTTTAGCTTATCAGTAAGCTCTTGCTCTTTAACTGAAAATTTTTGAACTTGAGATTCAAGTTCTGTAATTAACTTTGCTTCTTGACTGCAATCGTTAAATTCTTTTTGAACGACAGGCTCAATTACTGGGCAAACTTTTGGTTCCGGACA
>JBILET010000136.1:0-4714 GCA_044351935.1 Bdellovibrionota bacterium | reverse complement strand
TGATTCTTTTCGACCGCTAGAACTAGAGGACCTTAACTCTTCAATTTCACTTTCAAGACCCTGCACTTGTCTACGCAACGAATCAGTTTCGAGTTCAAGCTCTGCAATGTAATCAATCATCACGACTCCCTGGGAGTCTGTTCTGTATGCTCTACCATCGGCAGTTCGACCACTGGCAGGTTCGCTTTGTGAGTATGTATTTTGAGCAAACAGAGCTACAAATACCGAGACAAAAAATACACCAACATTAGTTTTATCGAACATGGCACTGGCTCCTAATAGGTAAGTATTTACTTAGTTAGCTTGAAATAATATTGATCCCCAGCTTAAGCCAGCACCAACCACCGCGACAACTATTTTTTGTCCAGATTTAATATTATCCCAGTTGGCAGCAAGGGCAGCAGGCGCTCCGGCTCCTGCTTGGTTACCGATATATGTAACGTTATGCCAGTGATTTGTATCGGGAATATTTCTATTATTGGTAATTTGTTCAAGCATTGTTTTATTTGCTTGATGACCAACGAAGATATCCTTATTCCAATCTATATTAAATTGGTCTTCTAGACGTTTTATTAATCGAACAGTCTGTCTTACTGAAAAATCCCTTACAGCTCGACCATCTTGATGGAAATGCCCAAATCGATCTACAACGACAGCAGCAGCTCGAGTTGGATCCGCCATATAATAAGTATCTACTACAGAAATTTTTCCTTGATGTTTTGAGGAAACAATCCATGCAGCAGCTCCATCACCCCAAATAGCACCATCAGACCTATCGTTATAATTAGTATGTTGTGATAACGCAGCTGTAGAAACACACAATACATACTCAGGCAGCATGTCTTCTTCGAAGTTAGAAAGATAATCCATGTGAAGCGCAAAAGCAGGACATGCTGTAAATACATCATAAGCAACAGCTTGGATTCCAAGACGAGCAGCAATTCGCTGAGATTCCGCTGGAGCAACATCAGTCGGTGAACAACAGTTACATATAACCATTCCTATCTTCGATGCAGGTATTCCTGCTTTTGCAATAGCTGCATTAGCAGCTTGAACGCCTAAGTCTGTTGGTGAGTGAGTCGCGATTCTTTGAGCTTCTTCAGGATCTGAATTTTTTGTTGAGCTTATGTACTCAAGAGGCAAGGTAATCGTGCGGGACTGAATACCAATTTTATCAGTAATCCATTGTGCATTGGTTCCAACATCAAGTTTTTCGATAAACTGATTATCGATTGCAATAGTTGGTTGAGCACTGCCCATTCCTAAAATTGAAAGCATAGATATACCTTTAACTCGCAACCCTTAAGACAACATATCCACCAGAAAATCCTATTCCAGATTGAACTATAAAAATTTTCCTGCCAGCTTCAAACTTTGACATATTTCTTGCTAGTACTACACCAGGGGTTGCGCCGATACAATCACCTTCGCTATTGCCAAGTTCTACGATTCGACATGGATCAAATCCAAATTCAACTGCCAACTGATTTGCAACACTTGATAAACAGTGGCTACCAATAAAGTAACCATCATTTAAAGCTTGTTGGCCTTCCTTAGATTTTAACAGCTGCAAACTATCAGAAAATCCTTTACGAACACTTTCGGTAAAAGTAGTTTGATCAAATTGAACTGTTCCAAATTTCTGTACAGTTGCAGCATCTAACTTTACGGGATTTGCGGTAACATAAGTATCTTCTAAGATAAATTTTCCGCTTTTCTGATTTGAAATTATTAGCGCACTCGCTCCATCGCCAAAGTTAGATCCAAATTGTGAAGTGGTATTAATAAAATGTGAAGCCGCATTTGAGGAAACCAAGCAGGCATACTCAGGAATACGATCCGACTTCCAACGTCTAAGCGAATCAAGCTGAACAACGAATGCTCCACTAGCAGCAGTAATATCATAACATGGGATTTTTAATCCAAGAGATCCAGCTATGCGCTGACCTTCGGAAGGGGTAACTTCGATAGCAGTCACAGTATCCCCTATTAGCAAACCAAGTTGATCAGCTTGAATACCAATTTTATCAAGAGCTTGCTGTACGGCGCTGGCTCCTAAAGTAGTTGTAACAGTAGGATTAGATACAATTCTTTGTTTTGTAGAGGAGTTTATCCACGCAGACAGATCCGAGATCTCTAACTTTTCTTCTTTAACATGATTGGATATCAAAGAAGACTTCCGGGCAGTAATTGCAGAATTAGAATCCACAGCCGCACCGGCAGCCTGTAATTGCTGATTTGTTATCAAAATTTCGCCAGTTTTTTCACCAACAGAAAGGATCGAAAGTGGCTTAACTACTTGATTTGACACAAAAAATTCTCTTTTTTACGACAAAATTATTACGAGTTAGGTCCTCTAGGTTACCGCTTCTCGCCAAAAGTATCAAACAAGCCTAACCTAGGGGGTACAGAGGTATCCATGATTAGGTTTTATTTTAAGCCCAAGGTTTTATTTATATGCACGATACTTGCGCTGCTATTTTTTCGTTTAAGTTATTGGCAGTTCCAAAGACACCAAAATAAATTACTAGTAATTCAACAACTTCAAGTGCGCCTCTCCGCGACTGCAAAACCGCTTTCTAATTTTGATCCAAAAGTTCTTCAAGAAAACCCTAACTTCCTAAAAGTAATAATCGAAGGTGAATTCGATTATTCACACGAAATGATTCTTCGAAATCGCAAAAACGATAAATCTGTTGGAGTTCACGTTTTAACACCTTTAAAAATGAACTCAGGCGAAACTATTATTGTGAATCGAGGATTTACGCCCCTTAAATACTCAAGTCCAACAGATCGAATAAAGCTTAATCGTCCAGCGTCTATAAAATTTGTTGGGCTGCTAAAACAAAGTCAGCCAAGAAAATTTTTGGCTCCAGCAGATCCAATTGCAGGATTAGATAAACCTTGGATTGATGCTTGGTTACGCGTAGATATTGAATCAATGCAAAATCAACTTCCCTATAAAGTATTGCCATTTTATGTCGAGATAGTAGGCGATCCATCCGATCCTCAGCTAGAGTCAAAAATTATTCAAACTAAGTCCGATAAAGCCGAGATCTTTAATCCATCCGAACAAATGTATAACTTAGTAGATACACCCAAAGAAGAAGCCCCCAGTTTTTATCCAATTCCAGCATTCGATCCTGTCATTCCACCAGGAAGACATCTAGGTTATATTTTTGAGTGGGCAGCCATGGGAATTTTTACAATTCTTATCGGATTGATAATTTGTCTTAGACCTTCAAAAATCAACTCAAAATTTGCTGCGTCAATAATAGCACTTGTATTTCTTTCGGGCTGTGGGCTGATTTCAAGTAGCCCATCAACAATGGTTGCATCTTATTACGGACCAGGCTTTCACGGAAAAAAAACCGCTAGCGGAGAAGTTTTTAATTCTTTTGATTACACTGCAGCTCATAAATCATTGCCATTTGGCACAATTCTTAAAATTACAAATCCAGATAACAACAAAAGCTGCATGGTAAGAGTAAACGATCGTGGGCCATTTATAGATGGACGCGATTTAGATGTATCAGAGCAAGTTGCTTACGAATTAGGCATGATAAAACAAGGTGTGGCCCAGCTTATAGTTGAGCACTAGAAAGTTTTTCTTCTTGGACTTCAATACCCCAATAGGTGTAATCTAGCTTGTCATGCGTATTGTATATTTTTTAGCACTTATCCTTATTTCTTTCTTAGTAAGATTTCAAGAAGTATCCAAAGGGCTTCCGTATTTCTATGACGAAGACGAAGCTCATCACTTTAATAGAGTTGTATCAATGGTTCAGCGCGGAACTTTTGATCCAGAATATTTCCATAAACCATCCCTTCATTTTTACTTGCGAATGCCAGTTGTTGCTGCAAGCTTTCTGTGGAACGTAAAAGAAGGTCATCTAAAGTCTATCAATGACATAGTTATCAAAAATAAAGAAGGAGTTGGTGGATACTCTTTTAGCGCCTCACATCCAGGAATAGTTAAATGGAACCGAATGTTATCTTTAGTTTTAAGCTTAGCTGCTATAATTATAGTCTATTTAATTGCCATAAACTTTGAACTTCCTCCACTTATAGCATCGATTACTGCACTTCTATGCGGAGCATCACCTGCACTGATAAGTTATAGTTCTGTCATTGGAGTCGATGTATTAGTAGTTTTCTTTTGTTTGTTATCTACATATTTTGCGCTATTAAATTTACAAAGCAGGACCGAGACATTTTTATTATTATCATCAATTGCAGCAGGATTAGCTGTTGGATCAAAGTATAATGCGCTACCAATAGTACTTGTCCCGATGTTTACAGCTTTAATGGGAGTTAGCGGATTAGCTGGGTTTATTTGGGCTGGTATATTAGCTGGAATTACATTTTTAATTACAACGCCATTTTTGTTTGCTCACATTCCACTATTCTTAGATCATTTAGCATACGAAATATGGCACTATAAAATTGCTGGACATGAAGGCCATTCAGCAGAGCCTGGGCTAGCCCAAGCCAAATTTTTCTTTAATTTTTTCACAACACAAGGATTATCTTTAGTAGTTGTTCTTACTAGCATTATTGGTCTAGTGGTCATGTTTAAAACAGAACGTAGAAAAACTTTTATTCTAGCCCTATTCCCTGTCGTTTATTTTTTACTAATGATTGATCAAAGAACTAACTTTACTAGAAATATGTTAGTCGTAATCCCTTATTTGGCCCTATTTGCATGTATTGG
>JBILET010000082.1:0-6159 GCA_044351935.1 Bdellovibrionota bacterium | reverse complement strand
GTCGGCTCCGTATTTTTTTGCACTCGTCCCTCGCGCTGAAGCCGACGGGACTCGAACCCCAAAAATACAGTGAGTCCAAGAAGAATTTTGCGGAGCGAAATTCCGTCGGCTCCGTATTTTTTTGCACTCGTCCCTCGCGCTGAAGCCGACGGGACTCGAACCCCAAAAATACAGTGAGTCCAAGAAGAATTTTGCGGTGAGAAATAATATAAATTAATCATATTTCGCCACTTAAATAGAAAGTGCGATTAATCCATAAGACTTCTTAAGAGATGAAAAAGAAAAAATAATTTGCAGTGCAAATTATATTAAATACAATTGTCGAGGTGAAATTAATTTGTGACGGCAGAGCCAATTGAGGAGAACTTAGTAGATGCACTCCTGCCTATGAATGATACTGCCGCGATGCAAACAACAGCTATAAGCGCCACTAACAAGGCATATTCAACTAAACTTGCGCCTTTTTCAGAATTGGTAATGACAGGATTTTTCATATTTTTTTAGATAGATTATTCTGGCCTAGACACTATCATATAAAATTAATGACCGCTACTACATATTTGGTTCTTAATACCTAAGCATTTATAATCTTTGCTAGTAAGAAGATGTGAATATACGCGACAATTAATCAGATTAAGGTGTATGGAAGGGAAGGCTCGCCGTTGAACCTTAATTATTTAAAAACCTTCCTTGCTTGATGCAACCTAATCGAAGCGAACTTCGTAAGGATGCATATGCGGAATCAAACCGTACTCCCTGGCCTTGCGGATCGCACTAGTGCGATTGTGAACAGCCAGCTTGTCGTAGATTTTCGCAAGATGGAAGTCGATCGTTCGTTTCGAAACCACTAACTTTTCGGCAGCTTCCTTGCTAGAGTAACCTTCAGCAATCAAGGATAGGACTTCAACTTGTCGACGGGTCAATCTGACCTGTTTAAGTTGAGCTGCCCATTTGTCGAATTGTTTCGCTTCTGGCCTTTCGCCAGTCAGCTGTTGAGTTGAGCTCATGTGAAGATTCTCTTAACCTCCTGTTAAGAGAGCAAAGAAACCATTTAGCAGTTGTTTTGCTCTCTTAGCAGTGAGGATCGAAAATTTTTCAGTAAAACCTTGGATTTTTGGCGAGCCATCCTAACTAGTTATTTTATCACTATAATTTTCTTACGCAAAAAATCAAAAAATAACTGCAGTCGCACTAGTAAATGTTTCTTAAATGAACTCAGTGGATATAAATATATTTTGTATATTCAGATACGGATGCAAAGCTTGACATACCGAGCAAAAATTGCAATAGTACTACCAGTGTCGCACTTGTCGGCATTTTGTTGTGTAATATCGAGGACTTAAA
Source organism: Bdellovibrionota bacterium (assembly GCA_044351935.1). Taxonomy (GTDB): domain Bacteria; phylum Bdellovibrionota_C; class UBA2361; order UBA2361; family JBIKWN01; genus JBIKWN01. The sequence goes on along the minus strand of JBILET010000082.1, from coordinate 4,815 downwards.
TGAGTAAATTAGCATTTCCGATTAAAAAATCAATTAAATTAACCATGTTGGCTGCCGCATGTCTTTGCGCGCCTACATCTTTTGCTCAAACCCAAGAGCATCTAGGACAAACCGAAGTTATTGAAGTTAAGGAAAAAAATTCTTCTGCTGAATCATCAGTTGTTGTAATTCCACCTGCAGTTACAGATGGAAAAATTAATGAAGGTAAAAAAGTTACAATTACCGAACTAAAAGAACTTCCTAAGATTGTGAATAACAACTTGCGACAAGTTTTTTCTCAAACACCTGGTCTTTACGTTAGTGAAGTTGCAAACGAAAGTTTTGCAAGTATTTCATCCCGAGGATTAGGAGATCCGCATGAATCATTTAATATCCTTTTATTAAAAGATGGTCTTCCAATTGGTGCAGATCTTTATGGTTATCCCGCAAACTACTATTTGCCCCCAGTAGATACTATTGATTCAGTTGAAGTATACAGAGGAGGAGCTTCGCTCCTATATGGTCCTCAACCTGGTGGGACAATTAATTTCATATCAAGAAAAGCTAGATTAAATACACCGCTTAGCTTAACAACTCGTCATATTGTTGGTTCTGCAGATCTTTATAATACATACAACGAAATGTCTGGTGGGGATGAGTCTTCTGCGGCTTTGGGTTTTTTTCATAACCGCGGTTCTAATGGATTTCGTTCCGATAATAGCGATTCAAGTGTGAAAAATGGCGGCTTTAGATTTACTTTACAACCTGCTAGCGAAACAAGAGTACTTGTTGATCTAGATGCATATCAAGGTCGACATGGCGAAGCGGGTGGTTTGTCTGATGTAGAAGGAGAGGGCCTTGCGTTTATTGGAGACGATAGATTTCAGTCAACTCTGCTGCATGATTTCTTAAAAATTGACAGATATGCGCCCACAGTAACCGTTGAACATGATCTTGATAAATCAACGATGCTTCGTGCTTCGGCCTATGGAGCTCATTACTCTCGTCAAAGCTTTAGGCAAAGTTACGGCGATGCTCCAACTTTTGGTGGAATTCCAAACGGAACGACAAATACTATCCAAAAACAAGTTTTTAACACTTATGGACTAGATGGAAGAGTCATTCATAAGTGGGGCTCAGATCATACTGCTTCCGTTGGAGCGACCGTTTACGGAGTAGATTCTCCTTTTGTTCAGTGGAAAGGACAAACTCCTTTTGCTACATCAGGTGCCAAGGAAAAAGATCTAATTAGAAAATCTGTTGTGACCTCGATCTTTGCCGAGAATATTTTTAAATTTGGAAATCTTTCTTTAACTCCTGGAGTTAGATTAGAAAATATCTCGCAAGAAATAGACGAAAGATTTAATTCTTCTGTTGATGCTGTTCTTAGAAATGAATCCAGAACTGATCGAGTTCCACTTTTTGGATTTGGAGCAGTATACGACATATCAAAAGATGCTCAAACGTACGCTAATATCAGCCAAGGCTATAAACCCACTACATTCCAAGATGTAGTGCCTTTACAAACAGGAGATGTAATTAGTGACGATTTGGATCCATCGCATAGCGTTACTTACGAAGCAGGAGTTAGAGGAAACCCAGATAAATGGATGACTGTTGATGCAAGTTTATTCTGGACTTCTTACCGTGATCAGTTTGGACGAGTTGGAAACCAAATCCAAAACGTTGGTCGCGGAAGATATAAAGGAATAGATTTAGTTTCTGATATTAATTTATCAAGACTAATAGATGAAACTAATTCTACGAATATCGAAAAAACTTATGGAGCTATTTCTTTGTTCGGCAATGCAACTATTCTAAGAGCTGATTTTATCGAAGGTCCGCTTGATGGTAAAACTCCTCAGTACGCACCTGAATATCTTGTAAGAACAGGAGTGCGCTACTCGATTGATGAGAAAGTTAAAATTGCATTTTTGGGCAATTTAGTTGACTCAAGTTTTGCCGATGATGCAAATTCTGCCAACCGTTTTATTCCTAAGTACCAAATCTGGGATTTAACTGCGGAATTCCCAGTGTACAAAAATGTGTCCTTAGTTACCGGAATTAATAACATTTTTGATGAGGAATATACCAATAGAATTCGTAGTAACGGAATTGAGCCGGGTAATCCTCGAAATTGGTACGCCGGAGTATCGGTTAACTTCTAAATTTATGTCATAATCTGTGGTTCTTTTACGCGAAATAAAAATTACCTTTACTAAGTAATGTTACAATCAAAGAAGTTGCCAAATGATGAACCGTTAGCATCGCCTGCAAAGCCGATGCTAACGGTTATTGAAAAAGGTAAAATTGTATCCGTTAGTGGTTACAGAAAACTTGAGGTCCAGCCTGATAAAACATTACTTGTTGGGTTGCTGAGTTCCTTGTTTATTCATGTTGGGTTATTTGCAGCTGGATTCTATGTTTGGCAAGCTGTTGCGCCATCTCCTGCAGCTGGATTAGACACTAGTCCAGTATTTAACGTTGAACTTATTAGTGCTAGTCAATTTGAAAGTACTCAAATTGAACAGGAACAAGAAGTACTTCCTGTAGAGCCAGAAAAACAAGTAATTATTCCTACAAATGCTAAGCCTGTAGTTGAAAAACCTCGTGAAAAGAAAAAACAAGTTGTAAAAGCTCAAAATGTTTCTAGCACTACTAGTTCTACTAATAGTAGTGCTCAGGGATTAGTTGGTACATCATTTGGTATAAGTACAGGCAGTGGCAAGGTGCCACCTAATTATGCACAAATTGTTGCAGCTAGAATTTCTGCAAATAAAACATATCCTCGTAGAGCTAAGGAGCGCGGCGTTGAAGGTAGAGTAGTAGTTTCTTTAACTGTTGGTAGAAACGGAGACCTTATTAACAGCCAGGTTGTATCTACTGATTCTAGTTTATTAAGCAATGGAGTAGAGGAAATTATCCGTCGCTCGACTCCATTTCCGGCCATTCCATCAGAAATTGATTCTTCAGAAGTTACTCTGGAAGTTCCAATAAGATTTAATTTAGAAGATTAGAATCTACTTAGCGTCAATAAACTCGACATCAAAAATTAATGCAGCATTTGGTGGGATAACTCCTCCAGCACCGCGTGCACCGTAACCAAGATCAGCTGGGATATAAAGAGTCCTTTTGCCACCTTGCTTCATTCCAGCGACACCTTCATCCCATCCAGCGATAACTTGACCGATGCCTAAAGTAAATTGAAACGGTTGCCCACGATCAACTGAGCTATCAAATTTTGTTCCTTTTTTTCCGGCTTCGTTTAAGTAACCAGTGTAGTGAACGGTAACTTTCTGGCCATGTGCTGCAACCTTGGTTCCTGTCCCAGGAGCGGTGTCTTCATATTTTAATCCAGAAGCAGTAGTGATGATTTCGGCAGTTGCATCGTTCATTGTTACAAATCCTAAACAGATAATAGATAAAAGAATCTTTGAAAATTTGTTTCTCATAATAAAGAGTGTTTTACACAGTAATTTTTTAACTTGCAAGGTTTTGTTTTGCTTGCCGCTGGTATATCTTGTTGGTAGGTATTCTTACTAAGTTATAAAGGTAAAATTGAAAAAAACTATGTCTGATATTCATTCATCCAGTGATAATCCAAGTTATACTCAAACCACTCATGACATCAGAATAACAGTTGTTCCCGAATATTTACCCGAGCAGTCTAGTGCAGAAACATCTGTATATTGTTACGCCTATCATATAACAATAGAAAATCTTGGTGCGCAAACAGTTAAGTTAATAGATCGCCACTGGAAAATTTTTTCTGCCGGAGAGCAAATAGGCGAAGTCGCAGGACCAGGTGTTGTTGGGAAACAACCAGTTTTAGAAGAAGGGCAACGTTTTAACTACACTAGTGGCACAGAAGTGCGTGATCCAGTTGGTTATATGGAAGGTGAGTATACATTTGTTGGCGTTGATGGAAGCCCTTTTTTAGTACAAATTCCTAGGTTTCATTTGCTGTATCCAATGGCGATAAATTAGAACCGTACAGCCAAAATACAGAACACAAAATCATCGCAATTGTTGTAACTTGAAGTCCAGTTGCAAGGTTAATGTTATCAGCGATTCCCCCTACGAGTTGCGGTCCAACAAATGCTCCAAAAACATTTATTAATAATATAGTAATTCCTTGAGTCATTGTTACTAATTTTTTAGGCGCAGATAACACAAGTACTGTATTAATCGGAGCCAGAGAAGCAAAAATTAAAAGTTCAGCCACTGCTGCAAGAAATAGAAAAATATATTTATCTGCTACTAGAAAACTAATAGCAAGCACAGGAGCTGCTATTAAACTTCCGATTCCGCAAAATTTTAGTAATCCGTTGACGGGATGACTGCTTTTATTGGCCATGACAGACGAAAACTTCGCCCCAAGAATTGTTCCGCCAATTCCAGTTGCAACAAGTATTGCACCAAACAGTGAATTTATTTTCTCTAAAGAAAATCCAAGAGTTACTCCATAAGACGGTATAAATGCTGCAATTGATGTAAGAGCTAGAGTGTTAAAAATGTACCCAATTTGAGCAAATCTTAAAAATTTAATCTTAAAAATTTGTTTAATCTGACTAAAACAGAACTTTTCAGGTATTGAACGATTTTTTAATTCTGGATACCTAAGCAATAACAGTGACAATAACGCAGGAGGTAAAGCAGCAAAATAAAATGCACTTCTCCAGGAATAATTTTGCGCAATTACTCCTCCTAGTACATATCCAAGTGCAGAACCTACTGGAATAGCAATATAAAATAGAGCAAGTTTTTTATTCAGTTTTACTGCATCGGGTTCGAAATCTTTTATATATCCAGGTGCGATTACTCCAAAACTTGCTT
>JBILET010000080.1:0-6183 GCA_044351935.1 Bdellovibrionota bacterium | reverse complement strand
CCAATGCATGGTAAAACAGGTTCAAAGAATAAAACTTCTAACCCAGAGGTCTATTATGAGTTTTCCATCTAGATTTTCTATCCGAGCTTTTTTGGGTAGAACCAAAGCCGAGCGTAGAATTGCGCTTAAAGAAATAGCTTATAGAAGAAGGTATTTGGTTCCTAACTTGGTTACATTGGGCAATATGTTTTGCGGCTATTTAGCAATCATGTATGCAGTAACTGATAGAATGTCTAATGCATTTTGGGCTGTGTTTATTGCTCTTATTCTAGATGGGCTAGATGGACGAGTCGCACGTAAACTTAATGCGACTTCGCCATTTGGTATGGAGTTTGACTCGTTTTCAGATCTTGTTTCATTTGGAGTAGCACCTGCAGTGATGATTTATCATTGGTCGATGTATTCTCAGGCAGATGAGTTTGGAATATTTATTAGTTTTTTGTACTTAACTTGTGCAGCTAGTCGCTTAGCAAGGTTTAACATTTCTACATCTAATCTTTCTGGGTTTACTGGCTTGCCTACACCTGGAGCAGCCGGAGCCGCAATTGCATTAATACATTTTATAGGAACATCTAATCCTGATGTTATAACTGATAAGACAGTTTTGTGGGTAAGTTCGGCTTGTATGCTATGTCTTGCAGTTTTAATGGTTTCAAAAATTAGTTTTTTATCAATAAAAACTTTGAATTTTAGACGCCCCCATATTTTAGTTCAGTTTGGAGTGGCGTCCATGCTGGCTTTAATCTGGTATAATCACAGAATAGGGTTGTTTGTTTTAGCCTTTAGTTATGTCTTAAGTGGGCCAGTAATGGCTGTGTTTAGTAAACCTAAAATTAGATTCTCGCTAAGATAATAGGCAACTTCACAAAAGTTTGATTAAGAAGTTTAAATACTTTTAAATATTGCTTAGTAGTAGATAAGCGTATTGTAGTTATGTTCGATTTATCCAGTTCCTTAACAACAGAAGATTTAGGTTTTGGTATTGCTGCAATTTGCCCACCACTTCCTTACAGACTACCAGATGCGGATCCTAGTAGTTGTATTAAAAGTATTACTAACATTCAGATCGACCATGACGTTGCTCGTATAGTTGCTGGAAGAGATTTTTATATAAGAACAGATCGTAAGTATATCTACGCTGTTGCAAGACGTCTTGCTCAAGATGATCATGACGATATTACGGCCCAGTATTTTTGTATGGCTGCATTTCCTCGTGATGAGAATTTAGTTGCTCAACTAAAAAAGATGTCGAAGAACCTGACTGAAGGTGGGCCAGCAAATGAGCTCAAAGGTAGTATTGGCTCGATTGCTGCAACTTTAGTTAGTCCAAGTCGCTATAAGCTTGGTTGGGCTCGTTGTAACGATTCAGAGCCTTTCTGTGACATAGCCAGGAATATAGTGGATCAATCTAGTATTCAAAAAATGTTGCGCATCGAGTTCATACAAAGTCACATGAAGACTGTTGAATGTGAAGATCGTAAGTTAATCTCCAAAAATATGGGCTGGCGTCCGAGATCGATTGCGGTACTCATTGAGCATGCTGCTCGAAATAATTTTTCGATTGGGGTACCCCATCATAAAATAAAGTTATTTGATGCAGATCAAAAGCCAACTCATTTACATCGAATAATGACCGAGATCTGTTCGAAATATGGTTATTTAAGATTTGATGCTAAAAAACAAAGTTTTTTTATAAAACCAAAACGAATGGACTAAACAGCGATTCCGTTGGATTTATTTAAGGTAAAAGGAAGTTTGGTAGTATAAACGTACATTGGGAATACATTTTTCCAAACGTTTTTTCGAATCATTTTTGAGTTGTTACTTGTTGAGTGTAAGATAGATCTGAGCTCGTTGAATCTTTCTCTTCTTCTTTTTGAAATCGCACTTCCTAATTTACCTAATGCCATGTACTCAAAATGTGTCATGATAGCATTAGGAGCAGCCAATCGATTTAGTTTGTTAAGTATGCTTTCGGTAAGTTCACGGTCGAAATTTAAAAACGGTAACGCGCAGATTATTAAATCAAACGAGTGTGCTTCGCATACTTCCTGAACAGGTCCCTCAAAGAATTCTATTCTTTCGGCGTGTTCCGCATATTCAGGTAGTTTGCTAATTGAGTCCTTAAGAGTCCTCATGAATTTAGGGTTGATTTCAACAATCGTTAAATGATCTGTTGATTTCATTCTTCGAATAATCTCGGCGGTTACAGTCCCAGTTCCAGCTCCAACTTCGATGATTCGAATTGGATTTTTAATGTCTAGCATTGGCTCGCTAAGGGCTTTTGCTGCCCATGGAGAACTGCCACAAATTGTTCCAGTAGTCGCAAACTGCTCTATGCTACCTTGTAGCATTACTAAATGTTCTTTCAACACAAAATTAACAACCCTCGTAATACGAATCCAATCTAAAGAATATACACTATTCCAAGTAAAAAAAAGAGACTCAAAAACCTCTTTTTCAATTCCCCTAACTTTAGACTTAAGCCTAATATTACCCTTATGACTAATAAATGGAGCTCTTACAAAGACAATTACTATCATAATGACTCGCTTAAGTTAAGTGTTGACTATAGCCGGACAAGCCTTACAGCGGATTACGTTGACTCTATTAAAACTAGGTTGCAGGCAAGTTTTGCTGATATGCGTAACCTAGAGTCAGGCAAAATAGCTAATCCTGACGAGGGAAGAATGGTTGGGCATTATTGGCTTAGAGCACCAGAAACTGCACCGAATAAAGAATTATCAAACGCAATTACACAAACTTTATCTTCTATTAAACAATTCGCCTTAGATATTCATAACTCAAAAATTAATAACGCCGAAGGAAGAAGCTTTAAGCATTTATTAGTAATTGGAATAGGTGGCTCGGCCCTGGGCCCGCAGTTTGTTAACCAAGCTCTTAGAACATCTAGTGATCCACTAGATCTTTATTTCTTTGATAATACAGATCCTGATGGTATTGAAAGAGTATTATCATTTTTACCAGATCCAACTAAAACTTTAGTTGTAGTTATTTCTAAATCAGGTGGTACCAAAGAAACTAGAAATGGTCAGTTAATCGCAAAAGAATTTTTTGCATCAAAAAAACTTTCGGTTTCGAATCACTTTGTTGCAATCACAGGTGAGGGAAGCGAGCTATTTAAAACTGCAACAAATGAAAAATGGCTCAAAATTTTCCCGATGTGGGATTGGGTCGGTGGTAGAACAAGTCAATTAAGTGCAGTTGGATTAGTTCCTGCAGCGCTTCAAGGATTTAATATTGACGATTTGTTGTTAGGCGCAAAAGAAATGGATATCGCCACTCGTGTCGATAACTGGAAGATTAATCCTGCAATGATCTTAGCTTTGTGTTGGCATCAGTTAGGAAATGCCAAAGGCGAAAAAGATATGGTGATATTACCATATAAAGATCGCCTTGAATTATTCAGCAGATATTTACAGCAATTAGTAATGGAAAGCCTAGGCAAGGAAAAAGACCTAGATGGCAAAGTTGTGAATCAGGGAATTGCCGTCTATGGGAATAAAGGCTCAACAGATCAGCATGCTTATGTTCAGCAGCTTAGGGATGGAGTCTGTAACTTTTTTGCAGTTTTTATTGAAGTTCTAAAAAGTTCTGCAAATGACAAACCTGTGTTTAATGCTTCTAATTATGAAGTAGAGCCTGGGATAACAGCCAATGATTATCTTCTAGGTTTTTATCACGGCACAAGAGAAGCTCTTTACCAAAACGGCAGACAAAGTTTAACGATTACAGTTGAAACAGTTAATGCAAAAACTATTGGAATGTTAATTGCATTATTTGAACGAGCTGTAAGTTTTTATGCCTCATTAGTGAATATAAATGCGTATCATCAACCTGGTGTTGAGGCCGGCAAAATCGCAGCTGCTAAAGTTTTAAAAGTCCAGAATCAAATCACACAAACACTATCCGAATTAGGTAAAGATAATTGGAGTAGTGCCGATCAAATAGCATCTAAGATAAATGCTGACCCTGAATTAGTTTTTCATATACTTCGAAATCTTTCATGTAATAAACGTATAAATGAAAAACCAGCTAATAATATATTTGAAACACAATATAGTACTCGGTAATGTAGGATGACAGAAGCTTACTTAGTCACCGGAATATCACTTTTAATAATTGTGCTTTTTTACAGTGGAAAAGTTTCTGTAGATACTGCGGCCTTATTTGGGTTATCAATTTTTCTAGTAGCTGGATTTATTACACCCAAAGAAGCATTCGAAGGTTTTAGTTCGGATGCAGTTATATTAATGATTAGCAGTTTTTTTCTGAGCGCTGCTTTTAAACTTACTGGAGTCGGAGACCGGTTTGGGCGAGGAATGCAGAAATTTGCTGGGCAAAGCGAAACACGCGCTATCTTGATTACAATGCTACTAACTGCAGCTGTGTCTTCAGTGATTAATAATACTGCAGCAGTTGCAATTATGTTGCCGGCTGCTGCAAGTTTAGCCAAAAGAGCAAATGTTGCCCCTTATAAATTATTTTTACCGTTATCTTTTTCAGCTTTATTAGGTGGCACTTTAACATTAATTGGTACTTCTAGTAATTTGTTAGCTGCTGAAGCCCTGCAAAAGGCAGGATATGCAAGTTTTGAAATGCTTGAATTTCTTCCGCTTGGATTAACTTTAGTTATTGTCGGGGTTTTATATTTCTTATTTGTTGGAAGATTTCTGTTAAATATTGGGCGAGGTGAAAAATCCACAAAAGATCGCCAGTCGCTTTCTAGTGTCTATCAGTTAAATGAAAGAATTTTCCAAATACAGCTTTCTAACAGTACACCACTTCAAGGTTGCTCTTTAAAACAGCTTGATTTTAATCACCACATTGGAATGGAGGTGCTTTCGATTGAGCGTGCAGGAACTAGAATCGAGCATCTTACTCCTGAATCCGTTTTACAAAACAGTGATAAGTTACTAGTAAGAGGTAGAAGTGGAGATCTAAAAAGAATACTACGATTAAGTAGCGGGGGAGTAATTGCTGCTTCTAGCCTTCTATCGGAGCAGGAACTTGATGGTTTTTGCTGTGTTGAATTTGAAGTCACACAATCTTTATTGGCGCAGGGCCAGACATTAGCTAGTTTAGAATTTAGGCATAATACAGGAATGCACATCGCGCTAATTCAGCGCGAAACAGAAATCAGCGGAGATGAGCTTCCGCACACAATTCTTAGATTAAAAGATAAGTTAATTGCTTATGGCCCAAAAGCAAAACTACCCAAGTTGTCCAAAGTTGGATTAGCACAAAAGGATTATAAAGTTATTCCAATTGGCTCGCAGTCGCGAGAACTTTTATTCGGATTTAAGCTTCCTGAAGATATAGAATTATCTAATGTGAAAGTTCGTGATCTTGGTATGCAAGAAGTATTGGGTGTGACTGTGATTGCTATAAAGCGTGATGGCATTCTACATCAGTCAATATCGGGCAACGATCCAGTAAAACCTAATGATTTTTTAATTGTAGTTGGTGAATCATCTGCGCTTAAAGTATTAAATGGACTTGCAGGGTCGATTGTAACAGATAGTAATATTTCTGTTGAATTAGAGAGTGATGATTTATCTCTTCAAGAAGTAGTTCTGGCTCCTAGATCAAAACTTATTGGTAAAACTTTAGCCGAAGTCCAATTTGCAGCTCGTTACGGATTAAAAGTGATTAGTCTTTGGCGAGACGGAGAACCTAAACGAACTCGATTTGCAAGATACCCATTAAAATTTGGTGATACTCTTTTATTGCGAGGAACTCGAGATAAGTTTGAGTTATTAAATCGTGATTCTGACTTTGTTGTATTAACAACAGAATATACAGATGCGATTAGACCACAGAAAGCTGTTTGGGCATTGTTTGCTTTATTTTTACTTGTGCTACTTTCAACATTCCAGATTTTTGCACCTTCAGTTGTTGCATTGGTAGTTTGTGTAAGCTTAGTTTTATCAGGTGCATTAAGACTTGAAGAAGCGTATCGCGAAATTGATTGGCGATTAATTGTAATTGTTGGTGCATTGCTGCCGTTTCAAATTATTTTACCTAGATATGGTATCACTCAAGAGATTGCTCAATTTATTGGTGGCATAGTTAATCAGCATGAAATATTTTTTGCCGCTGCGGTGCTAATTTTATTTTCTTCAATACTAACGCAACTACTTGACTCTACAATTGCAGTAG
>JBILET010000237.1:0-3530 GCA_044351935.1 Bdellovibrionota bacterium | reverse complement strand
TTCTGCAGCTCCCCGTTTACCGCTTAAGAACTCTAGGCCTTTTTGCTCTGTAAAAAACGTAGCTGTAAATTCTTCCCGAGTTAATTTTAATAATTTTTGTAGACGTTCAGTAACGGCTACTGTGCCTCTAGCTAAAGCAACTGATTCTCCTCCGACATAAAGAAAGGCGTCATTAGAGGATCTTTCTGCCCTATATACTGTGCCAGATAATTCAAAAGTCAAAATCGCTTTTAGTGGTTCTTGAGATCCTCGAGTACGCAGATCTTCGGTTTTACCCCTAACGGCTTTAGCTCCAAATAACGAAAAAAGAATTGCTTCTATAAGGGTTGTCTTTCCAACTCCATTATCACCAATAATAGCTAATAATCCCGAAGGAAAATCGATAACCGAGTTCTTATATTGTCTAAAATTGTTTAGTTCTAATTTAAGCAGCTTCATCTTCTTTAGCCTCTAGTTGCTTAAAATATTCGCGAAATGAATCTATAATTCTTGAAGTAGTTTGAGCGTTTTTGCTCGCTCGAAATTCATTTGTAAAAATTTCTAATTGTTCTATCAATGGTTTTGAAGCAATTTTTCCTTGATGAGCAGCGCCAGATAACATAGGAACTTCGAGTTTAAGTTCTAGCTGTAAATGTAGGGCTCGCAGTTTGTATTCCTTAAAAGGCTTAAAAGATACCGATCTAAAGATTTCTTTTGGAATATCAAAAACTTCTTGTCGAATTATTTTACCATCAATTCCACCTGGTACATTATCCAGAGCTTCAAATATTTTTTGATTAAGAATTTCTACATCTTTAAACAATGATGCATTAATTGCAGGTAGCCATACCACTTCTCGTGGCGACTTTAATGTATGAAACTTAACATCCAAATTTGACGGATTTTTATTTATTATTACCTCTAAAAATCCTTTTGGATCTTTTGCTTCGCTCCAAATATTGGAACTGGTGTGTTCAAGTGCACCGCTAAACCATGTATTTAACTCTACCTGTTTAACAACGTGTATATGCCCAAGCGCTACGTAATCAAATTCATGCGGAGACAACTCGGAGAGTTTTTTTTCCACTCCGCCGAATTCACTCATCCAACTATCACCTATTTGTCCATGCGAAATTAGTACGTTAAATTCATACTCATCAATTGCTCTTATTTTTAATTCTGAATCTTGCAATGCTTGATGAGGTAACGCTGTAATTGCCAACTCTAACTTTGGAAATGTAAATACAGCTTGCTCTTGGTCTGCAACGTAAATGTTTGGTATCTCGGTAAATAATTTTAATATATTACCAACATCAGCTTTTTTCGGTGTTTCATGATTACCCGAAACAATTACAACTGGCGCTACTAAGCTAAGTCTTCTTAGTTCTCTAAATGCTAATGTTAAAATTGCGTTCGAAGGCCGTACATTATGAAAAAGGTCACCGGCAATAATTGTGATATCTGGCTTTATCTGTACAACTCGATCTATACATTCGCGAAAAGCAAGTGATATATCAACTTCTCGCTGATTAAACCCTGACTTGGCAACAGCTGAGTATTTTCTTAATCCTAAGTGTACATCAGCCAAATGGCATATTCTTAACATCGACATCCTGTCGTGTAGTGTATATTTTTTTTAAGAAAAAATCAGATTTTTGAGTAAAGATAAAATTTGCAGAATGGATATTCTTTATAAAGAAAAAAACATTGAAAATTAAACTCAGCAGAGTTAATAATGAAACATAAACAGAGAGCAGCTATTTACTGCTCCATCATATAAGACCTCGGTTTAAAAGGCGTTGCAAAAGGGAGTCGATAGCCCCTGATGTAGCTCCCCCGGGGTTTTTTATTTATCCTATTATCTATACTAGTAATGTTTCTACTGCCAGATTTCCTTACAGAATGGAGATTTAGTGGCTGAACGAAGAGGCAATCCAACTTTCGCAGAGTTTCTGGCGATGAATATGCTTGTTATTTTACATGTTCCACCTTTTGAACTTCTAAGTCTTGTCCCCGTACAATAAGTCCCGGATGCTAATGTGCTATAGCCTGTTGAAACAGAGCCAGTACAACTCATGTTGAAATAAAAATTACCACCAGTCATGCGGTATCTAGAGCCAACTTTTCTAATCAATACTCTCCCTCTAGATACACTCAGACAAGCAGCATTTGCATCTTGAGCATAAGGAAGAAACGCAAATGCTACGGTTAAAATTGGAAGAACAAGTAAAGATCTAAATAAGGTTCTCATCGCAAAGCCCCCAGGCAATAGATATAAAAGTAGATTAAGCAGAATACTCCTAATTTAGAATTAAATAGTCAACAAAAATGGGGTTTTCGGCTACTTGATCCCTTGGTATTATAACATTATCGCGGAGTTTTTTAGTTTTTTGGATATTGAAGCATGTCGTCTCAAGGAAATGACCCAGCACGTTGGGAAAAAATCTTAAATGAACTAGACGAAAAGCTGCAGTTTGGGACCTTGGAGCGTCTTCGCAGGGTTTCTAGTTACCATTTCGAAGGGGATGCCTTAATAATTGCTCTTGAGAGAGCTGACGACTTCGAATACCTATCTAAAGCCTCTACTAAAACCCAACTTCAGATTTTTGCACAAGATGCCTCTAGAGTTACCTCAATTGAGGTTAAAAAAGTTTAAACAACATAATACTCTACTTCCTTACTCTAGCCTGATATAATCACAAATTATTAATTATGAAACCTCAAGAAGAACACGACCACTTATATAAAATTAGACACTCACTTGCTCACGTTTTAGCCCAAGCAGTACTAGAAATTCGCCCCACAGCAAAACTTGCTTTTGGACCTCCGGTTGATAACGGCTGTTACTACGATTTTTTATTTGATGAACCTATTACACCAGAGAACTTCAAAGATATCGAAAAACGAATGCGAAAAATTATTGGCCAACGCCAACAATTTTCTGCTTCAAAAATGAAACTTAGTGATGCTATTGAAAGTTTAAAATCTCAAAATCAAAATTTCAAAGTTGAATATTGCCAAGAATTGGGGGAACGAGGCGAAACTGAAATTGGTTTTTATACAAACGGGCCATTTACTGACATGTGTGCTGGTCCTCATTTAAATGACACAGGCGAAATTCCATCGGATGCTTTCTGTATAGACTCATTAGCGGGAGCATACTGGAGAGGCAGCGAAAAAAATCCTCAATTAGTTCGTCTTTATTGCCTAGCATTTGAAAACAAACAAAAACTTAACGAGTACATCGAAAGAAGAAAACTTGCTCAAGAACGCGACCACAGAAAACTTGGTAAAGAACTTGAACTTTTTATATTTTCAGACCAAGTTGGTCCCGGACTTCCTCTTTGGACTCCTAATGGAACAGTTATACGTGATGAGTTAGAAAACTTAGCTAAAGAAACCGAAATGCGTTTTGGCTATCAGCGTGTTGCGACTCCTCACTTAGCAAAAGAAGAACTTTACTATACTTCGGGTCACCTTCCTTATTACAAAGATGGAATGTTTCCTCCGATGACTCTTGAAGGAGAAAGTCAGTATTACTTAAAGGCAAT
>JBILET010000335.1:0-2695 GCA_044351935.1 Bdellovibrionota bacterium | reverse complement strand
GAGAACTACCAATTCGACTAGCCGAATACGGGCAATGTTATCGTTACGAGTCTTCGGGATCACTTGCAGGGCTTCTGCGCGTACGTGGGCTTTGCATGAATGATGCTCATATATACTGTACAGTCGAGCAGTTAAAAAAAGAACTTCGTGCAACATTTGAATTAACGCTGCACTTTTTTAATTTATTTAGGTTTGAAGGAATCAAAGTTAGATTTTCTACTCACGATCCTAAGAACACTGAAAAATTTGTCGATAATCCTCCGCTGTGGAAATATTCAGAAGAGATTGTCGAATCAGTGATAAAAGAAATGGGTGTTGATTTTGATATGGGTCCAGGTGAAGCAGCTTTTTATGGGCCAAAAATTGACTTCCAAGCAAAAACTCTTCTTGGTCGTGAAGAAACAATCAGCACTACTCAACTAGATTTTTCTTCGCCTCTAAGATTTAACTTAAAATACATCGGCCAAGACGGCAAAGAACACATTCCTTACATAATTCACCGAGCCCCTCTTGGGACACACGAAAGATTTATTGCATTCTTAATCGAACACTTCGGTGGCGCATTCCCAACTTGGTTAAGCCCAAATCAAGTAAGAATAATACCTGTCTCGGATGTGTTTATTGAATCTGCTACAAAACTACAACAAGAGTTACATCAAAATCTAATTCGTTGCGATATAGATACAAGTGATAATTCTTTTAACAAAAAGATTCGCGAAGCAGTGACTCACAAGATCCCAAACATGGTGATACTTGGTGGCAAAGAAGTTGAAAATGATACTATTACTCTTCGACGATATTGTACTAACAATCAAGTCACTATGCCTCGGGCTGAATTTGTTGAGCGAATGTTAAAGCTTAAGACTGATAGAACTATGGATAACTTTGCTGATGTTCAGGTTTAAATTTTAGATTTGAATTTTTACCGCAGAGGGACGCAGGGTATCGCAGGGTAATTCATCGACCATTTTTAGTGAAGAATATTTAAATTGAGTATTAGACTTAAATTTCTTTTACTTGATTTTATTAATTCCAAATATATCCTCTGCGTACCCCTGCGATCCTCTGCGGTTAAATACTAACTGCACAGTTTTATGTCACATAGTCCTAAGGATTACTCCTTCTAGCCCGACGGTAAGTTACCGCCATACTGGGCTCTGTCTCGCCAGCTGAAGACTCGTCAGAAAGCGCTGCGGTCATGATTGTTCTATTGGAGTTTACGTAGTTTAGTAACCCTAATCTTAAGGCCTTAGGATCAATGCCGACTCCTTCACAAACATTCGAGAAAGAAAAAACATATTCTTGATCATCGCTTTGAACCCAATTAAAGGCTTCGCGATATTTATCTTTCATTGCAGGAGCATCATTTAGTGCATACGAGAAGTAAGATTGAATTCCGTCAAAAAGTAGCGCGCTTAATAAATTTCGCTCTGGCCCAGCGGCGTATCCACCAAGCTCGATGTCATCACACTCAACGATTCTAGTAACAAGACCAGCTAACTTTTCGCCCGACATACCTACCCCTCCCTATAATTTTTTTACTTCTTCCTATCAGCAGCTAATTTTGAATTTGCTGCGCTTATAAAGTTGGGATGCCAAAATTTATTTTTTCGGTGCTATCAGAAGCTGGATAATTTAGGTATTTATCGCCTAAAAAACAAAAATACTCCTAGAATGGTTGCACTAGTAAGGACCACTAAAGGACTTGCAAATCCAAATATCGAAACAGCCGTTAATAGAATTACGACTAGACGAGTGGAAGTTTGTTGAAAATCTATTAATTTCTGACACTTACGTATTGCCAATAAAAACCACCCTACCGAACTAGGCACTGAGCTTAAAAAGCCAAATGACATAGGTCTAAGGTTAATGTTTTCATAAAAGTGATATGGCCTTGCAATAACAGAAGCAGCGGCTTCTATCAAAGACGAAGTTCCAGATGGAGCAATTAACGTCACTGGGGAGATATGAGATAGTTTATTGATAATAGATTCATCGCTATTAACAGGTAAAATATCTTCAAGTTGAATACCGGCCGCTTTTGACGTAGCTGTCAAATCCTGACGACTTTGATCTTCTATTAGGACTGTTTTTATACCGTGAAACTTAACTAAGTCAGTTAGTTTTTTAATCTTAGAAACATCCGCATCCAACGGAACTGACAACTTGGCAATGGCTACAACTTCGTTACCCATAGCAATAATATAAGGTGCAGTTTGTGTACCTAGCCCGATTAATTCGTTTGGTTGAATCATTACTCCTTTCGAGATTAACCACTCCTCGCTTCCCATTCTAAAAGTAACACCTTCAACGACCGCCTCGACAGCATCGGCAACACCAGCGATATCGGGTTCAGCAGACGCAGAAGTCATTTCATAAAGTCTAAGGTTATCTAAATCGGCTCTTATGTACTCAGCTATTGATAGATGTACCGAGGCCTCGGATCTTCCTAATATAGATACCAAAACAGACTTTAAAGTATGACTATCTACTCGGTCATCAATTACCTCAAAGCTTGAAACCGATATTTCGAAATCTTTTCCAATTGCAGTGTTATCAATAGCATTAATCCCTAAACATGCAATTTTATCTGAAGATAGAGAAGCTTTATAAACCTTAAGGAAGTCATTGACTAAAACCCCTTTAGAAAAAGAAGAAATTAATAAGTGCCGAAGAAGTATCGGTTTAAGTTTCA
>JBILET010000004.1:0-18799 GCA_044351935.1 Bdellovibrionota bacterium | reverse complement strand
TTTGCAATAAAAACAGGTTTTTTCACGAAAATACACCTGCTGAAATTCCAAATATAATTGGTAATATTTTTAGGAGAAGTAAACTATCAAATCGTGATATTGCTATACTACAAGGTGTATTTGGAAAGTCGCTTGCTCAAGGATAAAAGCTAAAATCAAATGACTAGTAAAAAAGATAACATATTTCTTGATTCCAATCTTAGCTCGATAGGATCGTTTGCTTTCGATCAAAGAGTAGTATCTGTATTTGATGACATGGTCTCTAGAAGTGTGCCTGGTTATGCATCAATTCAACTTTTACTATCTGATTTAGTATTAAAATTTGCCAACGACGGAGCGGTTTTAGATATTGGTTGCTCCACAGGCGAGACAATTTTAGCTATTCATAAGCGAGCCAAGTTATTAGATGTTACTCCACCAAAGTGTATTGGATTTGATACTTCAAGCCAGATGATCCACAAAGCAGAGCAAAAGTTAAGTGGATTAAGTAACGTAGAACTAAAAGTTGCTGATTTAACTCAAAGTGATTTATTAAAACAACTTTCTCCTAGTGTCATAGTTGCAAGTTTAGTTTTGCAGTTTATTGATCCCACCAAGCGACAAGAAATTATTAATTCAATGTATACAGCTCTTAAAGATGGCGGTGCTCTTTTGTTAATCGAAAAAACTGTAGAACAAAATGATTCTATGAATAAAATATTTATCGATTATTACCATTCATTTAAAAAAGAAATGGGGTATTCGGATCTTGAAATTGCTAACAAGCGTGATGCATTAGAAAATGTTCTTATTCCTTGCACTCGGCAGCAAAATACTCAAATGCTCACGCAAGCAGGGTTTAAAAATGTAGCTACGTTTTTTCAGTGGTTTAATTTTTGTGGATTTTTGGCGATTAAATAGGTAATTAGAAATTACAATTAGCTCCACAAATCACAACTCCAACATTCCTATCAATTATTGTTTCTTTTAGTGGGCCTAGAAGCGCAGCGATGGTTGATGCTGATGCAGGTTCTAGGGCGAGTTTAAATTCCTCAAGTGCCACATGCATAGCGTTTTTAATCTCGTTGTCATGGACTCTTACAATTTGTGAGACAAACTGTTTGCATAATGAAAAGCTAAAGGGCAATGTAATAGGGCTGCCTAGGCTATCAGCAATTGTGTCTACTTTTGAAAGTTTAGTAAGTTGATTGTTTTGAAGCGATTGAAACATTGCATCAGCGCCGTAAGGTTCAACGCCGATTACTTTTGTCTTTGGGCTATAAATTGACATAGCTGCGGCAATGCCGCTGATTAAGCCACCTCCACCAACTGGTACAAGTAAGTAATCTAGCTCAGTAGTTTGATCACAAATTTCTTTTCCGATAGTTGCTGTAGCTGCAGAAATTGTTTTTCCCTCAAATGGATGCAGCATAAATCTTTTTTCATTTTGTTTGATTTGATCGGCTAAATTAAAAACCTCAGTTAAATCTGAAGCATGAACAATTTGTGCTCCGTAATATGTACAAAGTTCTTGTCTGCGTTTATTAGCAAACTTAGGCATTACAATTTTTGCATCTAGATTAAACTGTTTGGCTCCCCATGCGACTGCCACGCCATGATTTCCACCGCTTGCCGTGATAGTTCCTTTCTTTAGGTGTCTCTAGAAGAGTATTAATAACGCCCCGAGCTTTGAATGTTCCTGTTTTTTGGAATAATTCAAGTTTTAATCCAAGCGAGCGAACATTGATTCCCAATCGGCTTAAGTCCGCAGCGCTAAATATAAAAGGGGTTTTAACTGTATATTTATTTATCCTAGCGTGAGTATCTTCAATTTCTTTTGCTGTAATACTTGAAATATCCATTGATAGACATTATAGTCTAAATTAGACAAAAATGTATATAGCATGGATAAGAAAAAACTAAACAAATTAAACGCTTCTAGCGAAGCCCTGGCAAAGCTCTTGAATCCTTTTGCCGAAGTAGTTGTACATGATGTTAAGAAGGACACGATTCTTTCTATATTCAACTCATTTTCAAAACGAAGAGTAGGCGATGCTTCTCATATAGATCTTAGCGAAATACAAACCCAGGATGATTATTTTGGTCCTTATACAAAAACCAATTGGGATGGACGGCCTTTAAAGTGCTTAACGTTTATTGAGCGGGACGAAAAATGTAGGCCAATATTAATGCAGTGCATAAATATTGATGTTTCAAGTTTTGTTGATACTCAGAAATTATTTTCATCTTTTTTAGGTGTCACTCCTGTTACACCAAGACATCAAAATATCTTTAAAGAAAATATTTACGAGCATATGAATTCTTTTGTTACTCAGTGGACTAGTAGTAGAAATATTTCGCTTAGTGCCCTAACTAAACAAGAAAAAGAGCAAATTATCAAAGATTTACAAATTGAGGGAGCTTTCGAAAAGAAAAACGCAGCTGAATATATCGGACGTGTTTTAGGTATATCAAGAGCATCGGTTTATAATTATTTAAAAGAGGCAGTATGAAATTTTGGCAAGTTGATTCGTTTACTAAAAATATATTTTCCGGCAATCCTGCCGCAGTTTTTTGTCTAGAAAATTCTAGCGATCTTAGTGATGAACAAATGCAAAAAATTGCACTCGAGATGAATTTATCCGAAACCGTTTTTGTTTGGCCTACTAACGATAATTGGGGTATTCGTTGGTTTACTCCAGGCTCGGAAGTAGATCTATGCGGGCACGCAACACTTGCTGCGGCTCATATACTTTGGCAGCAGGGATATACAAAGAACAACACGGTTAATTTTCATTCGCAAAGAAGTGGACAGTTATCAGCAACAAAAAAAGATGAGAAAATTTGGCTTAACTTTCCTAAACAACCAGCACAGCAAAAAACTATTTGTGATAATGCACAAAAGCTAAGCATTGGTAACAAAATTTTATTCTTCGGCAGTAATTCGCACGATGCCGTAATGGTTTTTGATGACGAATCTAAAGTTTTGTCATATCAGCCTGACTATCAAACCATATCACTTCTGCCCGAAAGAGGTTTTATAGTCACAGCGAAAGGAAAAACCTATGATTATATATATCGAGCATTTTTCCCCAAACTGGGGTTAACCGAAGATCCAGTTACAGGAAGTGCTAACACTCTTTTGGCTCCGTATTGGGCCAAAAATTTGAACAAAAACTTTCTAACAGCATACCAGGCTTCTCCACGAGGAGGCGAAGTTTTGTTGGACTTGCAGGAAGATCGAGTGTTAATTGGAGGAGATGCAGTTACTGTTTTTGAAGGTAAATTTAACTGCTAAGATTTAATTTAATGTCTCATCAACAACCAAATAATACGATTTCATTGCCTAGTGACTGGGATATCCCTAAGCAAGAGTGTTTTAGCTATGCGGAACTTAAATCTATTACAATTAAAGAATGTGGCGAAAAATTAGTAGATTTAAATTCAATACCAAATCTGCAATTAAAAGTTGGTCCTACACCCGAAAAATTAAAAGAATACGTCTCGCATGGTATGTGGGTACGGGAATCTGTTGCAAGGCAATTACAAATCGCGCAACAAATAATTGCCCAGCAAGAACCAAATTATAAGATTCTAGTTCGGTATGCTTACCGTCACCCAGAAGTTCAAAAAAAATATTTCAATGACTTCTATAATAAATCCAAAATTGAACATCCAAATTTCTCCGAAGATGAGCTTTTAGAATACGTTCATCATTATATGGCTATTCCAGAAGTAGGCGGCCACCCAGCTGGTGCCGCAATTGATATTTTATTAGTTGATGATAGCACAGGTGACCAAGTTGATATGGGAAGCTTTATCGCAGATTTTACAGACATGTCTAAAGTAAAAGTTTTCTCTCAAACGATTACTAAGCAGCAATTAAATAACAGAGTGCTTCTTAGAAAAAGCATGATGCAAGCAGGGTTTGCGCCATATGATTTTGAGTGGTGGCATTTTTCCTATGGCGACCGTGAGTGGGCTTGTTATTATAAAAATGATTTCGCCATTTATGGTGAGGTTGATTTTAGGATTTAGTTAATTAGATGATTCCAAAGCATATAAAATCCCGAAGTTCATTTAAATCTCTTAATTTGAAACATCGAACTATAAGTGTATGGTGGATTGTTTTTATACTTTTCATCATCGTTAACTTATCTGGAACAGTTGGGTATATGTTACTCGAAGGGTGGGGGTGGTTTGATTCCCTATACATGACTGTTATTACTATGGCCACTGTTGGTTTTGGTGAGGTTCATCCGTTAAGCCCATCTGGACGAATTCTAACGATGGCTTTAATTTTTTCAGGTGTCACAGTTTTTGTGATCGCTACTTCTGCAGCCGCGCAGGCTATTTTTCAAAGACAATTTTTTGATTTTTTCTCGGAGCGTAAAATGTATCAGCAAATCAATCAACTAACAGGTCATGTTGTCGTATGTGGGTTTGGACGAATGAGCCGATCGATGGTAGAGGAACTTTTATTGCAAAATCGATCTGTAGTTTTAATCGATTCTAATGAAGAGCGAGTAGATTCTGCTAGAAAGTTAGGAGTTTATGCAATTCTAGGGGACGCTGCTAATGAAGAAATTTTAAAACTTGCCAATCTGCAAAATGCTCAGTGTTTAATTACTTTAGTCCCTAAAGATGCCGAGAATTTATATATAGTAATGGCTGCGCGTGAACTTGTTCCTAATTTATATATAGTTTGCAGATCTGAAGACGAAATTGCAGAGCGAAGATTATTAAGAGCCGGTGCAAATAGAGTTATTTCTCCATATAGAGTAGGAGGACAAAAAATAGCCCGAGCAGTATCAAAACCTTATGTTTATGAATTATTAGAATTAGTATCTCAAGCTGGTGAAGAATCAATTAGGATTGAAGAAATCAAAATTCCAGAAGATTCAAAAATTAATGGAAAAACTATTCAGGAGATTGATTTTAGGAAAGATGCAAATGTAATTATACTTAGTATAGTTTCAGCTGATAATGCCGTTAAATTTAATCCAGGAGCTTCTGAAAGATTTGAAACAGGATCTACTGTAGTTGCTATGGGCTCAAAAAATGACCTTGCTAAATTTGAAGCAGTAATTTTTGGCTAAATGATATTCTTTAAGGAAATAGCCTTTCAATTTTCCAATTAGATTTTAATCTTTTATAAGAAGCCCTATCATGAAGTCTACTTGGCATTCCTGACCAAAATTCAAAGTAGTTTGGTATCACAATATATCCTCGCCAATCTTTTGGAAAAGGAACTTCTGAGTTTTTAAATTTAATGCAGGCTTGTTTGTAAAGCTTATCTAATTGCTGTCTTGATTGTAGAGTTCTGCTTTGCTGGGAAATATATGAAGCAATCTGAGAGCTCTTAGGTCTAGAGTAGAAATACTCTTTAGCTGCAGAAGTAGGCAGCATTTTAACGCTACCCTCAATTCGTATTTGGCGATGTAAAGATTTCCAATAGAACAATAATGCTACATTTTTATTCTTTGAAATTTCTGCGCCTTTATTGCTTTTTGAATTTGTAAAAAAGGTAAATCCTTTAGAGCTAAAATCTTTTAGTAAAACAAATCTAGATTTTGGAGCTCCTGATTTGCTAACTGTAGACAAAACCATAGCATTAGGTTCAAAACTAGTTGTAACTTTTGCGTCCGCAAACCATTTGCTAAACAAATTAAAAGGATTTTTTGCTTTTGGAATTTCTATTCCGGTATATTTTTTTCTTATTCGTGAAACTGGGTGTAAAGCCATGATGAAGTGCGTTTTTAATATGTTCTAATCTGCCGATATAGTTATTTTCTACTTCTTTAAATGTTATACGAATAACATCAAATCGAAAACTCTTATCGCGCAAGTCTGGATAATTACTTTGCCTGTATAGTTGGGCCATCTGATATACTTGGTTTTTTTTGTTGTAGTCAACAGATGAACGAACTGAGTATTTACCATCTTTGGCTCTAGCTTTGACTTCAACAATCACAATTGTTTTTCCATCTGCAGTTGTTGCAATACAATCTATCTCGCCGTATTTATTGCGCCAATTTTGCTGGCAAATTATATAATTGTTTTGTTCTAAAAATTGAACAGCTACATGCTCAAAAAGTTTGCCAATATTGTAATTATTGTTAGTGCTATTAGGTAAGCAAAACTGATGTGTCGAAATTGTGGTTTGCATGCTGTGGCGATAACTTTACAAATTCTTTTACGCCCCTAAATGTCATTCTATGAATTCTTGATGGTCCTAAAATCGAAACAGCTTTTTTGTGGCTAGCGGTTGGGTATCCTTGGTGGCCATCTAGTCCATAACCTGGATATTTTGCAGCTAGTTTTTGCATAAGTTTATCCCTATAAACTTTTGCCAATATTGAGGCTGCTCCAATCAGTGGCACGCTAGCATCGCCCCCAATTATGGTTTTTTGTGAGCATCTAACAGGA
The DNA here is from genome assembly GCA_044351935.1 of Bdellovibrionota bacterium. Lineage (GTDB taxonomy): Bacteria > Bdellovibrionota_C > UBA2361 > UBA2361 > JBIKWN01 > JBIKWN01. The sequence continues at coordinate 12,391 of JBILET010000004.1, read as the reverse complement.
ACCTCCATGTTGCCGTCTATTAGAGCCAGTTGTGGATTTACTCGTTCAATCGCAAGTTTCATAGCAAGCTTAGTTGCTTCGCGTATATTAATTTTATCAATTCTTCGCGCGCCAACAGCTACAATTGAAAACCTATCTGCCAAACCACAAATTTGCTCAAATAATATTTCGCGTTTTTTAGCAGAAAGTTTCTTTGAATCGTCTACACCATTTAATTTTAATAGATTTTCTTCGCTGATAACTAAAGCAGCGGCTACAACTGGTCCAGCAAGAGGGCCTCGTCCTGCTTCGTCTACTCCTGCAATTATTTGAAAATTTATGTTGCTCAACGCTTTTTCTTTTTTAAGTCAGGTGCTTTTTCGATCCGAATTTCTTTTGTGGGGCCAATAAGCATTGCAGCTGTGTATAACACAATAGGAAGGAGCAAGATCTGCGCCACAAAATCGGGGACCCACTGAATAATTAGATCGGAAATATACTTTCTATAAACAGATTCGTATAAGAAATATGTGACAACTACACATGCAGTTACAAAAAACCCCTGTTTCCAAAGATCTGCAATCTCGGCCTTACGTTGAACGGAGCTTCTAGCCTCCTTTTGCAGTGAATGCCACAAAGCTAAAAAAAAGAAAAATGCGGGAATTGCTCCCCAAATAATGAAGATTATAGTTTGCATATCGTCAGAATAGTCATCTTAATGGCACTTGACGACAGACGTAAAGAACTTTAAGTTAGTTGAACTTACCTATTTCATCCCAGCTAGACCCGCTAAATGGATATCTACAAATTTTTCAACGTTTTTCACAATCCAAGGCTTCATTCGACGCCTCCTAGACAACAGGAGTTATCCGAACTTGAGCTTGTAGCATGTGAATTCAGAAAAGCTTTGGAAAGAATCCAATTAAGATCAAAACGAAAAACCATAGGGCCTATTCTTCCCGAGCACTTCACGGATCTTCTTAAAGCAGCAACATTTATCGAAGCATCTCTTGGCACACTTTGTGACGCCCATCCCGGAGACACTAAAGCTGCAATCGAGGACATGGTAAGTGAGCGCGCATCAATGCGTGGTTGGGAAACATGGACAAATTTATTATCAGAGCAGCTTAGAACTTTTGAAAAGGAAACCCTAGATAAAGAAGTAACACCAGCTGCGCCACTTAGGAAAGCATCATGAAAGGAAAACGCGCGGGCGTAAGCGGTCCAGAGAGGATCGGACGAAGTATTGCCAAAGGCCGAAAATTAGGCGCAACCAGTAAAATGAGAATGCACTTAGATCAGCGTTTGCAAGCATTATATGCGCGCGCAATGTTGATAGAAAACGAACTTGTTAAACTAGATGAGAATCGATTTTACAGAGTTTGTATTTTTGGAAGCGCTAGAATTAAACCTGATAGCAAAATCTATAAAGAAGCTTTTGAGTTGTCGCGAATGTTAGCTTGGGAAGGTATTGATATTCTTACAGGCGGAGGACCTGGTCTTATGGAAGCAGCAAATAAGGGAGCTCTTCTTGGACGAGAAGAAAAAAGAACAAAATCACTTTCATATGGATTGTCAATTGAGCTTCCGTGGGAGCCAGAGCCAAATCATCACTTAGATGTAAAAAGACATCACCAACGTTTTTCGTCTAGATTAGATGATTTTATGCGGCTATCTAACGCAATTGTTTGTACTCCTGGTGGAATTGGAACCTTACTAGAGCTGTTTTTTGCTTGGCAGTTAGTCCAAGTTGGTCATATAAGCCCAAGGCCAATAGTTTTAATGGAAAAAGAATTTTGGGGTGAAATGTTAGAGTGGATGAAGAAAAGCCCACTTGGACGCGGGTTAGTGTCCGAAAAAGATTTTGGCAATATAAGTTTAGTTGATACTCCAGAAGAAGTGATAAAAATAATATCGGATGATCACCGTAAGTTTGTTTTATCTAAAGACAACGAATCACGCATGCGCGGAAAATGATTTAGCTGCTTTTCGACCATCATGTTGAACGCATTAAAAAGTTGGTCATAATTTTTTATCAAATCATCATTGTTTGCGGTTCCTATACTCATTTTTAGTAAATGACCAATGCACTCAAGAGTACTTAAGCAAAAATCTTTTGGCTGCTTTCTAATTTTATATTGTGAAAGGATAGGCTGTTTAAAACTTATTTTCGGAAGTGACTGTAAAAATTTATTTCTGTAAACAATTTTTCGCGCCTCAACCCAAGTTCCGTCTATAATAATTACAGTTGAATCGTCGTTTAAGTTTAAATTGCTACAATCTATGGCGTCTTGTGATGGATACAATAAATAGGGGATTTTGCCATCCAAGGATGCACTAACTTCAGATTCATCAAAAGTTACTCCATAAAGAACTTTTGAATTGCTGATGGCATTTAATACAATTTTAGAAGTTGAATAGTATTTTTTACGCTCATGAGGGTGTTGGAGAATCAAAAAATTACAGTGCGCTTTAAATGATTGAATGTACTCACATACGCAGTGCGAAGCAGGGCGCACACACTTGTAGCACATGGCTCTAGGATCTAATATTCCTGCAATATTTCGCAGTTCTCGGTAGCTTTTCACGGGCTTTTTGATTATGTCACATATTTCAAAAAGACAGCATAACCAAACTGATAACTGGTATGGGTAGAAGAATTTTCTAAATCCCGCCCATTAAACTTCTGGCAATCATGTCGGGGCGTTAATGGGCGAGATGCAAGATATGGGAATTAATGTTTTTTCTTGGGTAATTTGACTTCTTGGTTGATACCGTCAAAATTTTTTGGTGCTTGAAAAAATCTTGATGGTGTTAATCAGGAATAGGAAGTTCCCAAGAGCAATCTTGACACCATGGAAGGAAACGATGAGAAACTTTACAACATTCGTTGCGGTCATCTTGATGACCGCTTTCGTCGTCGCTGGGTCGTGGACCTGCTTGCTGGGGGCGCAGGGAATGCAGGTCTTCTGGACCTCTATGCTCTGCTCGGCAACCTTGGCAATCCACACACGTGGGTCGATACTGTCGAACCCGTGGGCAATTGTTGTCGGGCTTGTTCTGGCTGGACTCCTTCTTGGCGTTCCCGCTAAGTTAGTCCCAGCAACCAGCAGTGGTTATGGATACCTGTCCCAGGCCACTGGTCTCACTCTTTCCGAGGCTGCAAGGATCCAAAACTTTGCCTTTTACGGCACTGTTTTTGTATTTCTTGTTCTCGGCCTGATTGAGGCATTTAAGCCGAAGTCCCGCGACACGACTCAACATCTCGGAGCGCCTGAAGCTGACAACAGCTAACTAAAGGGCTCCCCCGTCCGTGGTCGAGGTTTGTACTTTTAGGGTTTTTCTCCCTTTCTTGCACTCTCGACCACACCTATATGCACTTTTTTATTGCTTTGGGTGTGGTCTTCGCTACTATAGATCAGGTATGAGTAGACCAAAGCTGGCTCATAAATCCGATGTATCAGCGGAACAGCTTTTAGAGGGACAAAGACTTCTTCTGGATCTTAGTGGGACACTCTCTAACCCATCTAACTCTGACTTCGAAAAAAATCTAGTAAATGCACTTGGTAAGATTGCTAAATATTTCAACGTTGAAGACTGTCTATTATGGACTAAAGATGAAAAAGGGTACTCTTCTATTAGCGCATCTAATATTTCAGATGAATATCAATCATTATTAAAAACTTCATTTGATGGACTAACAGCAGAAAGTCCTGTTGCTTGGTTTGGTTCTAAACTTCTTGTTGGAATAAGAGCTGTTAATGAAATTGTTGGAGTATTCTGCTTAAATTGTCGTTCTCAAGAAGCATCACAGTTTCCAACTTATTATTTAGATTTGCTAAGAATAATTTCTGATATGTTCTCGGGTTATTTACTTCTAGCATCAGAACAAATATCCCGTAACGAATTAGATCTTAGATTTAGAACAGTGCTTGATAACCTTCAAGAAGGTGTGACTATTGGAGATCTTGATGATCGCCTGTTGTATGTTAATCATCGCTATGCGCAGATGGTTGGATATTCCCCCGAGGAGTTAATCGGTAAGCGAGGATATCTTTTCTTGGTGCCAAAAGAAGAGCAGATTAAGATCACCGAAGGTACAACAAGAAGAGTAGCAGGAGGCGCTGACTCTTACGAGTGCACACAAATTACTAAATCAGGAAAACGGATTTTAACTATTATTAACGCTTGCCCATACAGAAACACACAAGGCGAAGTAATCGGAAATATTGCCTCAATCTATGATATTACCGCTAAACGCGAAACAGAATTAGAAAATGAACGCCTCCAGAAACAACTTAATCGCTCGCAAAGAATGGAAGCTGTAGGGCAACTTGCTGCAGGGTTTGCTCACGATCTAAATAATAGTTTGACTGCGATAGTTGCTCACTTAAATTTAATTAAATTTAAAGATCAAATCAGTGATGAAAGTAGATCAAGTCTTGATGCTGCATTGTCTGGATGTCGAAGTGCGTCTGAACTAATTAAAAATGTTCTTTCATTTTCTGCTGATTCTCCTATCGCCACTAAAAATGATGAATTACGTAGCGTGATAGATCAGGCGGTAGAATTAACAAAAGCAATTCTTCCCAAAAACACTTCGGTTAGAATTAGTGGTCAATCACAAGATTATCCTGTGCAGATTGAGCGCACCTTAGTAGTACAAGCTCTTGCAAATTTAATTATAAATGCAGCTCAGTCGATGACTAATGGTGGTACAATAAGTTTTAGTTTGTCGTCTACTGATATAGATTCAGTTGAACATTTAAATCGTAATGCGAAATCGGGGCGTTATTGGGTATTAACCGTCAGTGATACCGGCAGTGGGATTCCGGAAGACATTCAATCTAGAATATTTGAACCGTTTTTTTCTACCAAAGGCGACAGTAATAGCGGTCTAGGTCTGTCTATGGTGTACAATACTATGCAGCGTCATCAAGGCTGGATCGAAGTTGATTCTACTGTTGGCTCTGGGACGGCATTTTCTCTTTACTTTCCTTCCTCTGAGGATCCAACGCAGCTGAAAGTCGAGCGTGAAATTATCGAAGTACCAAATGCTAGTAACAAGGTTGTAAATCAGGAGCCGGCAGGTTCAGGTTACATATTAGTGATTGACGATGAACCAGTTCTAGCTGAACTTGCATGCAGTTTTTTGGATAGAGCAGGGTTTAAGACTATTAATTTTTCTAATCCAATAGCTGCTTTTGATTGGTATAGCACTCATTTTGAGGAAACTAGCCTAATACTGCTTGATATGAAAATGCCAGAATGTGATGGTGTCCAAGCGTTTGAGAAATTAAAAATTATTAATCCAATGGCCCAAATTGTTCTGATATCGGGCTATGTTGACGATGAGAACGTAAGCAAGCTTCTAAGCCGAGGTGCGGTTTCTTTCATACAAAAACCAGTAAAATACTCGGAACTTGTCGACTGGGTAAGGAAAACTATCCGAGTTACGGGCCAGGCATCGACTGACGGACTATTTCACTAATTTTAAGTAACTTAAAGAAAACATCTTTCTGAAAAGTCAACTTTTTCGTAAGTTCTGATTAAAAGCATTAGGATGTTTCAGAATTTTCAACCGTCTATCTCGGGTCGCTACCCTACCAGTCTTAAAACACTTAAGACTCTGTGCCAAAAAGCGCGATCTCTTGAGGAGATGATTCACTCTTGGTGCGATAAGAAGCGCAGTGTTTTGATTAGCCGAGATTTTAATGGTGCTTCGCCTTTGATTTTAGTTTCGTTTTTTATAAGAAGACGTCTACTGGGTTCAGTCGAGATAGATTTGGATATTTTGCTTGAGCAGTACCCTAAAGCTAATCCATTAGAAGTAACATCGACTCCTAGTACCGAGATGTTTAACGAGCGACAAGCCAGGTTAGGTTTGTATTTTGCTACAATCGATCAAAGCAAAGAAGTTCACAATGCTGCGCCTGCCGATTCAATAGGAGAGCTAATCGTATCTTATGCGATGTCTGGGTATGGATTTGCAGAAATCAGAATGCTTCCAGAAGATTCAACAGGAATTGCCAAGTTTATGGAATTAAAACTTATTACCATAAACCCCGTTACGAAAGTTGGCTGGACAGAAAACTTTCTTGTGGCTAGAAAAGATCTAGATCTGCTTATTGCTGCGCAGCATGCTCTTGCAAGCGGGATACTGCATTAAAATCAAATTGATAATAGTTTCAGTGGAAATTTATTTCTACCACAGGGGACGCCGAGGAACGCAGGGGATTATTGTTACTCCTCTGCGATACCCTGCGTAACCCTGCGGTAAAATAAGCTCCCCCAACTTTTAAAAACTCTTCAGATTGAAATTAGCTCGCGATACGTTCCGTTCTACAGAGTAAATCCCCAAGGGTACTTATAATTAGATAATACCCATTTGTTTGCCAATTTTTTGAAAAGCAGATAACGCATGATCTAAATGCGCTTTAGTATGGGCCGCTGATAATTGAGTCCTAATCCTAGCTTGTCCTTTAGGAACGACTGGGAAAGAAAATCCAATCACATAAAGACCTTCGTTAAGTAATGCAGCTGCAAAATCAGAAGCAACTTTTGCATCACCAATCATAATTGGAACAATTGGGTGAGAGCCTTCTTTAATCGTAAATCCAAGTTCTTTTAATGACGATCTAAAGTAAGCAGTATTTTCTTTAAGTTGAGTTAAAGGTTTTTTATCTTCCTGAATTAACTTTAAACATTCAATTGACGCCATAACAATTGCTGGTGCAAGGGCATTACTAAATAAATATGGGCGACTCCTTTGACGAAGTAAGTCAATTACACTTTTTTTGCCAGTAGTAAATCCACCAGAAGATCCACCTAAAGCTTTACCTAAAGTAGAAGTAATAATATCAACTCTTCCTAAAACACCACATTCTTCAACGGATCCTTTACCTGTAGGACCAAAAAATCCAGTAGCATGACACTCATCTACCATTACAAGAGCATTATATTTGTCAGCTAAGTCACAAATTTGCCCAAGTTTTGCAACGTATCCATCCATGGAAAATACGCCATCTGTAGCAATCATTATTTTTTTAGCGCCTTTTGCTTTTGCGTCTTTTAGGTTAGCTTCAAGTTCTTGCATATCACCATTTTGGTAACGGTATCTATTAGCTTTGCACAATCTAATACCATCGATGATTGAAGCGTGGTTTAAGGCATCACTGATAATTGCATCTTCTTCGCCAAGTAGGGTTTCAAAAAGTCCACCGTTAGCATCAAAGCATGAAGAGTAAAGAATTGTATCTTCAGTACCTAAGAACTTTGCAATGTCAGCTTCAAGTTGTTTATGAATGGTTTGTGTTCCACAGATAAATCGAACAGAAGCAAGGCCAAGGCCGAATTTTTCGATTCCATCAATTGCGGCTTTTTTTAATCTAGAATTGTTAGCTAATCCTAAATAATTATTAGCACAAAAATTTAGAACTTTTTTGCCGTTAACAATAATTTCGATTCCTTGAGGGGATTCGATAACTCTTTCAGATTTATAAAGCCCCGCAGCCGAGATCTCTTCAAGGGTTGAAGCAAATTCTTGATATGTCTGTGTATTAGTCATGATTATACTTCCTTTTAATATTTGGAATTAAGTATTTTGCGAATGCATCTTCAAAGTTAAATTTTGGATTCCAATCCCAATCCTTACGAGCAGCTGAATCGTCAATAGAATTTGGCCAAGTCGTAACAATTGTTTGGCGCTTGGCATGAGGTTTGTATGTTACGACAGAATTTGGAAGATACGTTTTAACCATTGCAGCAATTTCGGCAGCACTAACCGAAAATGCACTTACGTTATAAACAGTTTGAGTAAGTCTTTTGCTGTCTGCTTGGTATAATTTAGTAAGAGCCGAGATTGCATCAGGCATAGTCATAAAAGGAAGAGTGGATTCTTGCGAAACAAAACACTCATATGGTTTGTTTTGCGCTGCTGAATGAATCATCTCTGAGGCATAGTCGCTTGTTCCTCCTGTTGGGACTGTTTCGGAACTTAATAATCCTGGATACCTTACAGCGCGAAAATCTAGAAGACAGTCAGAATCAGTAAGAGTAGTAAATTTGTAGCTATTGCTGTAATAACGACCAAGATGCTCAATGTATAACTTATTAGCGCCGTACATTGTTATAGGATTTAGACACTGATTTTCGCTAATGTTATTTGGATTTTCATTTTGCCCAACGCCATAAATTGCAATGGTGCTTGGAAACATAAACTTAGTTCTAATTTTCCTTGATAAAGACTGTTGTTGAGCAAGTTCTAGTAATTCTAATGTGCCGTTAACATTTACTTGATGAGTTCGAACAGGATTTTTTTCTCCGCCAGAGCTAAGAATTGCAGCTAAGTGAAAGATCCCATCAAAATTGTGCTCAGAAAAAAGCTTAGCAGTTAATGATGGATCTGTAATATCACCTTGATAATGAGTGATTCGCTTTTGATCGAATATTGATTGTGTAGTTTGGTGCCACGGATTTAGATCAGTTGTGACAATAGAACTATCAGTTTGTTCAAGAAAGTAATTAATGAGGGAATGTCCAACTTCACCCATTGCCCCAGTAATTAAGATAGTAGACTTGGTCATATAAAACCCCTAGAAACAAATTCACAAATTTCGTTCCGGACGATAACACGGAGTAGAATATTTAGTCCAAAAAAACTAACGAATTGTCAGTTTTATTAGGGCAAAATCATAGTTCCAGAGCCCTCACTGGTGAGGATTTCTTGTAATATAGCGTCTTGGCGGACGCCACTTATTATGTGGACTTGAGGCACCCCATCTTTAATTGCTTGAACAGAGTTTGTAAGTTTGGGAATCATTCCACCAGCAATAGATTTGCCTTTTAACAGTTCCTCGATATCTTTTATTCTGAGTATGGATAGTAGTGTCTGGGGATCGTTAATATCCTGAAGAACGCCATCAACTGTTCCTAGCAAGCAAAGTTTTGCGACTTTTAGTGAAGATGCTAATGCGGATGCTAACGAGTCAGCATTTAAGTTTAACACTTGTCCGTTCTCGTCACTTGCAATTGAACAAATCACAGGAACAAAATTTTTATTAATTAAATCAAAAATAAAATCTGGGTTAACTGACTTTATGTCTGCAACAAACCCAAAATCTACTTGTCTTTCTTTGCCCAGTTTATCATCGAAAACTTTTTGAGGTTTACGTTTAGTGACTTCTAGGATATTTGCATCGATTGCGCTAAGGCCCACAGCTTTAATTTGGAATTTCTTTAACCCAGCAACAAGATCAGTATTAATTCGGCCCGCAAATGACATTTTTGCAACATCCAACATTTGTTCTGACGTAATTCGTCTTCCTGAAACAAACTCGGACTGAACACCAAGTTTATTTGCTAATGTAGTTGCGTGATTTCCGCCTCCGTGAACAATTACTATCTTAATACCAAGATTTATTAAAATCTGAAGTTGTTCAAGAATATTATCTAGCGTTGCTCCATCTTCGCAAAGTTCGCCACCAAGCTTTACAAGAAAAATCTTATCTTTGAATGAACGAATATAGGGAAGAGAAGATTTTAAAACTGAAAAATCAGCATCTGTTGAAAAATAATTAGCCATAAAAATTACATCTAGTTTGAAAAAACTTTATCTAATAACGCAGCTTGAGCCCACATGCGATTTTCTGCTTGGTCTACCACTGCGCTGATTGGGCTATCTAGAGCAGAGTCAGTAACTTCTAAATTTCTTCTTACTGGCAAACAGTGAAGAAAAGTCTGAGCATCTTTAATTTTATTAAAATCTACGATCCAATCAGGAAAAGATTGTAATGTTTTAGACATCGCCTGAGCTTTTCCGTAAAGAGTCGATGGCGCCCAGTTTTTAGCATAAATTACATTTGCGCCCTCAAGACCTTTCTTTTGATCGTGATAAACTGTCACGGATCCACCAAATGAATTTGCAATTGATGCTGCATGATCCATGTATTCTGAAGAGAGTTCAAATCCTTTTGGATGAATAACTCTTACCTCGCACCCAGTAAATGCCCCGGCGAGTAACGCCGAATGAGGCACTGCCATTGGTAATGACTTAACGTGAGGAGCCCAAGTTAGTGCAAAAATAAGTTTTTTACCGTTTGATAACTCATCTTTATGACGTTCTCTTATCGTCATCATATCAGCTAATGCCTGGGCAGGGTGCTCCATTGCTGATTCCATACTTATAACAGGAACAGTTGCGTGTTTTGCAAAGCTTCGTAATATAATTTCTTTTAAGTCTTCTTCTACAGAGCGCAAACTTGCAAAAGATCTGATCGCAATAGCATCTACGTATCTACTTAAGACCCTTGCACCTTCTTTGACATGTTCAACTGTTGAGTGGTCCATGACGTTTCCGTCTTCGAATTCTAAATTCCAAACGTCACTTCCTGCTGATAGCGACAATGCTTTCCCGCCAAAACGATGCATTGCCATTTCAAAAGATACTCGCGTTCTTAAAGATGGGTTAAAAAAGAGCATTCCAAGCGATTTTCCACTTATATTCTTAGGTTTGATAACACCATTTTTTATGTCCAGCGCGGCATCAATCATTGATATTATTTGGTGTGGTTGATGATCTAAGAAAGAAATAAAGTTTTTTAACATAATAAATACCTTATCAGAAAAATTTGATTATATTGGTCTAAGTCCTGCAACACGAAGACCAGTCATTCTGTCTAATCCAGTCATAATGTTTAAGTTTTCTATCGCTTGTCCTGCCATGCCTTTAACTAAATTATCAATTACAGTTGTCACAACTACTTGATTGTCGCGTGTAGCAACAGAGACATCGCAAAAATTTGAACCAACTATATTTTCGATTTCGGCAGGTGTATTTTGTAGCACTCTGATAAAAGGGGAATTTGCGTAATATTTTTTGTAATAAGCAGTAATATCTTGTGCTGTAATACTACTGGTAAGATTGAAATACGTAGCACAAAGAATCCCTCGGCTAATAGGTAAACTATGAGGAACAAACGACATAGTAAATCCTGAAAGTCCTGCTGATGTTAATGTTTGTTGTATTTCGGGTTCGTGTTGATGTTCGAATGGTTTATAGCTAAAAAAGTTTGCGTGACGAACAGGATGATGTGTGGATTGTTTTGGCTCTTTACCCGCCCCAGAAGATCCGGTTGCAACGTTTAAAACAATAGAACTATTTGCGCATATTCGTATTGATGAGTGAAAACTAGAAACAGGTAATAATGATAGAATTGCTGCTGTAGCAAGACAGCCAGGATTAGAAATAATTTTAGCTTGTTTAATTAACTCAAAGTTAAGTTCTGGTAGTCCATATACTGAGGATTGTCTAAGGTTTTCAGAAAGCTCTGATGAAGGATAAAACTTTTTATGTAAGTTAAGATCTTTTAAGCGAAGGTCTCCGCTTAGATCGATAATCCGACTCTTGGGGAATTTTAGATTGATTTTTTCTACTGTAGCAGCACTTTGTCCATGAGGTAGTGCGCATATAAAAACTGCATTTTCTGGATGTTGTACAACTACTTCTTCTAATGAAGAAATAAAATTTAAATGATCGTAAAGACCTAAAAGATGAGGGTGGGATGATGATATTGGTTTGTTTGCATTAGAAGAACTAATTACAGAATTAACAGTAATATTTGGATGATTTAATAATAGACGAAGAAGTTCTCCTGCTCCAAATCCAGTACCACCAACAATTATAACTTCAAACTTATTCACAGATTACCAATTCTTTTTTTTATCAACTCGTGAGCTTTTTTATTTTTCGTAGCTATAAAAATTGTATTATCCCCAGCAATTGTACCAACTACCCCAGGAATATCTTCAAGATCTATTGCTTCAGCCGCAGCGCCAGCAGCGCCAGAGCTAGTTTTTACCACAGCAAGATTATCGCCCACAAATTCAATAGATCGAATTAATCCACGCACCGAAGACTGCAAGCTTCCTGTGATGATTCCTGATGCTGGTCTGTACATTCCGCAAATTTTTGCGACACCTAGCTCTTTAAAGTCTCGACTGATGGAGGCTTGAGTCACGGCAAATCCTTTTCGCTTCATGGCTTCAACAACATCGCTTTGATTGAAGAAATCGCGTTGAGTGAGAAGTTCTAATAGGACAGGGCGTCTATCTGACATTGAATAATTATGCACAAAAGTGTATATTTATGCAAATAAACTTTTTTGTAAAAAATCACTAATCATTAAGGCTTAATATGCGACTTTGGGAAAAGGGACTATCAGTAAATCAACAGATGCATAAGCTTACTGTCGCAGATGATCCTATTTTTGATAAATATCTTTTGCCTTACGATTGTATAGGTTCGATTGCTCACGCAAAAGTTTTGCTAAAAGCAAATTTAATTACAAAAATCGAAGAGGAACAATTAACTACAGCTTTAACTCAATTATATAAACAAGCGTGTGAGTTTGAA
>JBILET010000003.1:0-18893 GCA_044351935.1 Bdellovibrionota bacterium | reverse complement strand
CCCTGGACTAGATGCTATTCGTTCAGTTGCTAGATTTGGATTGGTTACTACTTATCTAAGCGTAATAGTCGCTTTTTTTGTTTTATCATTACTGCACGCACGAAAACAAATTAGTAGTTTAGTTGTCTTAAGTTTATCTTTTTTTATTATTGCGGAAAATTTCACTGCAAAATTTCCGCTAGAGGCTCCACCTAAAGCTGTGGGAGCATTTTCAGATATCTCTAAAAATTCTAATTTAGGAATTACACTTCCTTATGGAGGTCGACTAAAAGAAGACGGAAGTATCGACAGCTATTTTTCTTTTGCTAAAAGAAATATTTTTAGCGTTATATGGGGGTATGAACATAACCCAAATCTTAGATTTATTAATGGTTTCTCGGGAGTTAAGACAAAAATCGTTTCGGAATTGCCAGTGGCAGTTTTTGATTTTCCGTCAGAAAATTCGCTTAGGATTTTAAGTAGTTTTGTTGGATTAGATACAATTATTATCCTACCTGAATTTTTTGAAGACAATAATTCTAGATTCCAAAAGATTGATGATTTTTTATTAGAACTAAACAAATATAAAAACTTTATCAATCAAATCAGAGTTCATGATGATAAAAGTATCTACATAGAATTTATCTCGCAAATTGATTTAAGTGCGCCTGCCACATTACTTACAGATTCAAAGGCAGCCAGTATTAAATGTAAACTTAAAACTCAGTCGACAAGCAACAAACAAATTAATATTTGCGATCCATCGCTGTTTAATATCGTTCAAATCCCACGAAATAGCGAAGCCTGGTATAGATGTATCACTTCTGAGAGTAATTCATATATTAATATTTTTGCTCCAAGAGCACTCAAAACAATTCCAGCCAACAGCATTAGAATCTCTACTTCTAAATTGGCGCCTTTAGGAATTATCTTAAGTGAATGCGTGAGTACGTCACCTAATTAACTCTAGAGAAGCGCAGAAGCAAATAAAGTTATTAACCTATACGTTTTCTTAGCTCTGCTTCGATAGCATCTAAGAATTCATCCGTGGTTAAGTATTTATCACGAGTTACGCTATCGCCATGGATACATACACTTAAGTCTTTTGTCATTTTTCCGCTTTCTACAACTTTAATGCACGTATCTTCAAGGGCAAGTGCAAAGTTTTCCACTTCTGGAGTGTTGTCAAATCTAGCTCGATAAACTAAACCGCGAGTCCAAGCAAAAATCGATGCGATTGGATTGGTTGAGGTTTCTTTTCCTTGCTGATGTTGACGATAGTGTCTAGTAACTGTTCCGTGCGCAGCTTCTGTTTCTACAGTTTTGCCGTCTTCGGTTAACAGAACCGATGTCATAAGCCCTAAAGAGCCAAAACCTTGAGCAACTGTATCTGATTGAACATCACCGTCGTAGTTTTTACATGCCCAAACAAATGCCCCACTGCTTTTCATACAGTAGGCAACCATGTCATCGATAAGGCGATGTTGATACCAAATTTTTGCTTCATCAAATTTAGCTTTGAATTCTTCGTTGAATATTTTCTCGAAGAGATCCTTAAACCTTCCATCGTAAGCTTTAAGAATTGTATTTTTAGTAGAAAGATACACTGGCCATTTTTTAAGAAGCCCATAATTAAAGCAGCTTCTTGCAAAACTAATTATAGAAGAGTCGATATTGTACATGCCCATTGCAACACCAGACTCTTCGAATTTGTAAACTTCAAATTCTTTAGCCTGACCACCACCTTGAGGTTCAAACACCAACTTTAATGTCCCAGCACCTGGAACAACAAAATCTGTGGCTCTGTATTGATCACCAAAAGCATGCCTACCAATTACGATTGGTTGAGTCCAACCAGGCACTAACCTTGGAACGTTCGAGCAGATAATAGGTTCACGAAAAACCGTGCCGCCTATTATGTTTCTGATTGTTCCATTAGGAGACTTCCACATTTTTTTAAGAGAGAACTCTTTTACTCGCTCTTCGTCAGGAGTAATCGTTGCGCATTTAACCCCTACTCCATACTGTTTAATGGCATTTGCAGAGTCCACAGTGACCTGATCCGAGGTCGCGTCCCTATTTTGAATTGATAGGTCATAATACTTAAGGTCGATATTCAAATAAGGCAAAAGAAGCTTTTCTTTGATTTTTGCCCAAATGATGCGCGTCATTTCGTCGCCATCTAGTTCTACTAAAGGAGTTTTTACTGTAATCTTAGCCATAAGGGGTAACAGCGTACCGCATCCTATTTTGTTATGTCTATAATTTCTAACTAATGAGCTCTAAAGATCTTAATGTAATTATTCTAGCCGCAGGAAAAGGCACTCGGATGAACAGCCAGCTGCCCAAAGTTGCTCACCAAACTCTGGCTGGGCCAATGATTTCGACTGTTTTGAATGCTGCGTGTGGACTTAAACCTAAAACTGTTGCTGTCGTAACTGGGTTTAAAAGAGAAGTCGTAGAACAAGTAGCAGCCTCGTCAAAACCATCTGATTTTTCGGGTCAATTGCTTTTTGCCGTTCAAGATCAACAACTAGGAACAGGTCATGCTGTAAAAGTTGCCCTAGATCAACTAAAGGAAAACTTCGTCAAAGATTCTGGCTCAATAACTTTAATTTTGTATGGTGACACACCTCTTTTATCTACCGATTTATTAAAATCATTTTTAGATTTTCACTCTACAAATAAAAATGATCTTTCAATAATAACCGCTAACGCTACCCCAAACTCTGCTTACGGAAGAATCATTCGATCCCAAGATGGGTCTGTTTCAAAAATCATTGAGCGGAAAGATTGCTCGGAAGCGCAAGCATTGATTACAGAAGTAAACTCGGGAATTTATTTAGTTGATACTAATTTACTAATTGAATCAATTAGTAAAATTAAAAGTACTAATGCTCAAAAAGAGTATTATTTAACAGATATAGTCGAGATTGCAGTATCTAGTAAAAAAATTGTTAAAGCGTTTTTGTCCGAAAATTCAGATGTTCTACAGGGAGTAAATTCTGTTAGTGACTTATCTTTAGTAAATAGAGTTATTATGAATAAAAAATGTGAAGAGCTTTTAATTTCTGGTGTTCAGATTTTAGATCCTAACAGCGTATACATAGAGCCTTCTGTTCAAATTGGCCAAGGCTCTATAATTGGTCCTAACACGCAAATCAAAGGATCAACAGTAATTGGTCAAAGAGTAACCATTGAAGGATCTGCTTTTATAGTAGATTCGCAAATTGGGGATGACTGTTCTCTAAAATTTGGATTACGAATAGAGAAAACTACTATCAAAAATCACGTTTCTGTAGGTCCTTTTGCACATCTAAGGCCTGACACAATTTTAGAAGACGATGTAAAAATCGGAAATTTTGTAGAAACTAAAAAAGCTCACGTGCAAAAAGGAGCAAAAGCAAATCACTTAACTTATTTAGGCGATGCTTCTATTGGACAAAACTCAAATATCGGAGCTGGAACAATTACTTGCAACTATGATGGAGTAAAAAAATCCAAAACCACCATTGGCAAGGATGTTTTTATTGGGAGTAACTCGAGTTTAGTTGCTCCTGTGATCATTGAAGATGGAGCAACTGTTGGAGCTGGATCTGTGATTACCAAAACAATACAGGAAAACAGCTTAGCCTTTACCAGGGCCCCTCTTACTATCAAAAAAGATTATAGAAAGCGCGGGTAAATTTAAATCTTACCAATAAGTAGCTCGATGACTAACAGTTGCTCCAGTAACATAACAAGTTAATTGATCGATCATAAATTGACTGTCATTTATAACAGCTTTAACGACATCACCCATTGAAATAATACCAACAAGTTCGCCTTTTTCATAAACTGGCAGATGTCTTACATGATTATCTGTCATCAACGAAAGACAACATTCTGCAGTATCATCAGTGGTAACATTGCACGTACCTGCTTGCATCACATCACTAACAAGTGTGGTTTTCGACGATTGGCTATTTAATACGATTTTTCTTGAATAATCTCGCTCTGTAAAAATCCCAACTAATTCTTCATCTTCAACAACCAGCAGAGCCCCAACGTTAAACTTAGCCATGGCATCCAAAGCTTCATAAACAGATGCATGAGGATCTATTACCAATGCTCCTTTAATGTGTTTTTGTTCAATGATGTCACGGACAGTAGATTTAATTCCCATATTAACCCCCGAAAGTTATAAGTGATAAGTTACCCGTAGGAACTGCCGAATGCCTCAAACTAACATAGTTGAGTATGATTTTGATAAAAAAATAACCTGGACAGTAAATTTTAGAATGATTAGTCGGCAAACAGTTCTTTCTAATATTAAGATCTTACCATATTGACCCCTTATTATCTTAATCAGCATAATATTATAGGGCTGAAATAGCCTTGTTTTTCCATTAATTTTATGAATGATCATTTTTTAACATCTAATTCTAACCCGTTACTTTGGTTTATTTACGGCTTATTCAAAGCTGAGGCTATTCACAACGAATATGAGATTTTAAAAAATTTTGCATCTAGACAGCTACCACATCTAGAACAAGATGCTATCAGTTCTTTTCCTACTAGGATTCAAGAAGCGTATTTAAATACACCTTATTTATCAGAAGCGCTTCTTGAATGGCTGTTCAATAGCAGAGAAACTACTAACTATACATACGATCTATCCGATGCTTCTTTTGATTATTTAACTTCATTTGTATCAATTGTTACACAAATTGATTTTGCTTCGGCCCAAAAATACATTGATGAGTTAAAAAATGATCACGAGCTGTCCAGTTATATACAGCAGGCCATGAAAGCTTGTTACCCTAAGGATTCTGATAGTAATGTTTATTATTGTCGAAGGTTTGGCTGGTATGCTTTTGTTCGGCATTTTAAACCTAAAGTAGTCGTTGAAACTGGTCTAGATAAAGGTCTGGGTTCCGTTGTTCTAACTCGAGCCCTTATGAAAAACTCATCTGAAGGATCGCCTGGGCGATATTATGGAATAGATATAACTAATCATGCAGGAGCAATTTTCTCGGGTCAATTTGCTCAATTTGGAGAAATTATTCGTGGCGATTCAGTTCAGTGCCTAAAACTCTTTCCTCATCAAATTGATTTTTTAATAGCTGATAGTTCACATACTGCAGGCTACGAAGATAAAGAGTATGAAGCGATTGAAACCAAGCTTTCTCACCATGCTGTTGTGATCTCCGATGCTGATTTTGCAGCTCTTGGAAGATTTGCAAAAAAAACTGACCGTAAGTTTCTTTACTGGAAAGAGTGGCCCAAAAATCACTTTGTTTCAGGTTGGGGAATTGCTATCGCTTATCGCTGATTACAAGAATTTATATATCTAAATTCTTAACTTTTAGCGCATTATCTTCAATAAACTTACGACGTGGTTCTACTTCATCGCCCATAAGAACTGTAAAAATTTCGTCTGCTTCGATTGCATCTTCAATCGAAACCTGGAGGAATGTACGATTAACTGGATCCATTGTTGTTTCCCACAACTGTTCTGGGTTCATTTCTCCTAATCCCTTGAATCGAGTAATTGACCACCCCTTTTTACCACGTTCATCGATAACAGTTGGTAACTGAGTAATATCAGAAATAGTTTCTAGTTCTTTTTTACTTTCAGAATCTATTAAAACTAACGGTGCTTCACCCAACGATATGCTATCAGTTAGTGCTTTGGTAATTTTTTTAACTTCTTCACGCTTTAAGAACAAAGAATCAATTACAGTGTGGCGAAGTGCTCCGCGGACTCTTGAAGAAACTACTATTTGAGCTGCGTTTTTATCATCTTTTGATAATTGCTTAGCTTCAACAGTAAATTCTCCAGAAATTGTTTTAGAAATAAGTTCTTTAAGATCTGAAACAACAGATGAAGCATTTTCAAACGAAGAAAAAGTTTTTTCAGAAATTAACTTAGTATTTGCCGCAACAACTTTTACTACTCGAACATCCATTTTCTCTTCTTCGAGCGTTTTTAAACTTGAGGCGATTTCACGAAGCGATAACACAGATTCTTTTAATTTATCGCCTTGAGTTACAACATTATTGCTGCTCTTTATTGCAACACCTGTGGTTCCGCCGCTTACTATAATTTCTGTAAACTCAGCTTCGTTCTTTAAATATTTTTCAACTTTTCCTTTTTTAATTTTATATAAAGGAGGTTGAGCAATATATAAATGTCCTCGCCTAATAACATCATTCATTTGGCGGTAGAAAAATGTCAAAAGAAGAGTTCTAATGTGGCTTCCATCAACATCGGCATCTGTCATGATAACAACTTTGTGGTACCGAAGTTTATCTGCATCAAAATCCGCGCTTCCAATTCCTGTTCCAAGAGCAGTAACTAGAGTTCTAATTTCTTCAAAAGCTAACATTTTATCAAATCTAGCTTTTTCTACGTTTAGAATTTTACCTTTTAAAGGAAGGATTGCCTGATTCTTTTTATCTCGGCCCTGTTTAGCAGAGCCTCCTGCAGAATCTCCCTCCACCAGGTATAATTCGCATTCTTCCGGATTTTCGTTTTGGCAGTCAGCAAGTTTTCCTGGTAGTGATGCTGAATCAAGGGCCCCTTTTCTTCTAACAAGTTCTCTGGCTTTTCTTGCAGCTTCTCTAGCGCGCGCTGCTTCTAAGCATTTATTTACAATTGTTTTAGCAATTGTTGGGTTTTCTTCTAAGAATTTTCCTAGACCTTCTCCTACTACTTGTTCAACAAGTCCCTTTACTTCGCTATTTCCAAGTTTTGTTTTTGTTTGTCCTTCAAATTGTGGTTCTGGAATCTTTACACTGATAACGCACGTTAATCCTTCGCGAGTATCATCACCTTGGATTCCTTCTTTGAAGTTTTTAAGAAGATCATTTTTGTTTGCGTAGCTATTTAATGTTCGAGTAAGAGCTGATTTAAATCCAGCTAAGTGTGTTCCACCTTCTGCGGTGTTTATGTTGTTAGCATAAGTAAAAACGTTTTCTTGGTATTCTTTGTTATACTGCAACGCTAGTTCAACTTGAAT
Source organism: Bdellovibrionota bacterium (assembly GCA_044351935.1). Taxonomy (GTDB): domain Bacteria; phylum Bdellovibrionota_C; class UBA2361; order UBA2361; family JBIKWN01; genus JBIKWN01. Next base: position 11,910 of record JBILET010000003.1, on the reverse strand, counting down.
GTTATCTCGTTCACCTCGGATATATATTGGATCGTTAAATATTGGGCCTTTTGCTTTGTTTATGTGCGTTACAAAGCTTCTGATACCGCCTTCGTAATAAAACTCTTGAGTCTTATTAATTCTTTCGTCAGTGATATTGATTCTTAATCCAGCATTTAAGAAAGCAAGTTCTCGGATTCTGTGAATTAATGTTTCTAAGTTGAATCCTTTAGCTTCTTTAAAGATAGTATGATCTGGATAGAAGGTTACTTTTGTTCCTGTTGTTGTTGCATCTCCTATTACTTTTAATCTATCTACTGCGTCGCCTTTGCGGAATTCCATTTGATGATGTTTTCCGCCCTGCTTGACTTCGACTCTAAGCCACTCACTTAGAGCGTTTACAACTGATACTCCTACTCCGTGTAGACCACCGGATACTTTGTACGCTTCTTTTTCGAATTTTCCACCGGCGTGTAACTTAGTAAGCGCAACTTCAACTCCACTTACTCCTTCGATCGAGTGAATACTTGTTGGGATTCCTCGCCCGTTGTCTTCTACAGAAAGGCTTCCATCAGAGTGAATAATAATGTCGATTTTAGTGCAGTACCCAGCCAATGCTTCGTCTACTGAGTTATCGACTATTTCGTATACAAGGTGGTGGTAACCACGGTCAAAAGTGTCCCCGATATACATGCCTGGACGTTTTCTCACGGCTTCTAAGCCTTCAAGAACCTTAATCTGATCCGAACTGTACACTAAATCTTCGTTTGTAGAGGGTGATGTCATGTATAACTTATTGAAATTACTATAAAAAGCGACCCCTAATTATACACTTTTTTGCGATTTTAGGAAAGAATCTTTTTATTTATAAATCTAGTTATTTCAATATGTTACGCTGCTAAATTGCCCATTTTCAACAGTATAGAAGTTAGTTAGGTTTACGAAGTCTGAAAGTGCCCTATGAGGGGCTGTTCCGGTAACGAATACTTGAACATCCGGAAGGCTAATAATTGTTGTGTAGAGCTTTTCTAGCCTTACAGCATCGAGTTCCGAGTCCACATCATCTAGGACAACAACTGGTGTTTCGCCACGTTCTTTTTGAATTAATCCTATAATTCCAAGTTTTAGAGATAAAGCCAAAGATTTTGATTGGCCCTGCGAAGCAAATTGCCGTGAATTATGTTCATCATAAGTGATTTTAAAATCATCCCGATGTGGGCCTTTTGATACTCTTCCTGTTGCTAAATCTTTTGAACGTGATTCAACAAATAAATTAAATATTTCTTCTGGTGATTCATAATCGCTACAGTTTGATTCCAAACTTAACGAAAGTATTCCATCGTTTGATGAAAAATTTTGATGAGCAATTCTTGAAGCATCTTGTAAGTCGCTTATAAATTTTTTTCTTGCTGCATAAATTAAACTTGCGTTGTCGGATAAAATTTTATCCCATGCATCAAGCTGATTATTATTAGTGTTGCTTTGTATTAGCTCTTGTTTCGAACGAAGAGCTTTTTGGTAGTTAATTAAACTTTGAAGATAAGATGGTTGATAATCAACCATGTGTTTATCTAAAAACTGTCTTCTAATCGAAGCTTGCCCCTTTATTATTTCTATATCACTTGGGCTAAATGTTATTGCAGTCAAAGCGCCTATAAACTGTGTTGGCTTAACAACGTTATCATCAATTAAGAGCTTTCTTTTGTCTTTTTCAAAAACCACCCCTACTCTTCGTGATCCAATAACATCTTGAATAGTCCCATAAATAGACGCGGATGTTTTATTCCAACCAATACACTCTTTGTGTTTTGCTGTTCTAAAAGATTTAGTTGTTGAAAGAATCTGTATAGATTCAACCAAGTTGGTTTTGCCCTGCCCGTTTCGGCCAGTAATAACATTTAATCTTTTGTTAAATGTTAAAGATGCCTGATCTATGTTTCGAAACTGATATAAATTTAACTCTGATAGAAACATTATTTAAGTATCTATGAGTTAATTTTTCCTTAGAAGATTTATACAATTCTCATTGGCATTACTACGCCAAATGCAGAATCATCGTTTTCTAAATAGAATCTTCCAGGAGCAGAATCACCTTGAAGTTCCATTACAACTTGTTGATTTTCGCCAAAAACTTCCATTATTTCTCGGACGTATCTAGCGTTAAATCCTACAGATATTGTTGGGCCTTTATATGTAACCGGAATTGATTCTGCTGCTTCACCTAGTTCGGCTGATGCGCTTGATATGAATAATGAATTGTTTCCAAGATCAAACTTAACGCTTTTTTCTTTGTCAGTTACAACAAGAGATACTCTTCTTAATGCTTGAGCAAGTTCTTGAGAAGCAATTGTTACTTTTGTACCCTCTTTTTGTGGTATTGCTCGAGTGTAGTCTGGAAATTCTCCATCAACTAAACGCATTGTTAATTTTGTATCTTTTGTTTGAGCAACAATAAATCCTTCGGTTATATCAAAAGAGATTTCGCCTTCGTCTGTTGTTTCAAGAACTCTTCTTAATTCTTGTAGTCCTTTTTTAGGAGCAATTACTCTTCCAGAAAAATTAATAGAGGCAGCAGGTCTAGTTACTAGTGCTAATCTATGTCCATCGGTTGCTATAAGTCTTAATAAACCTTGAGATGATGAAGGTTTTTTGCCTCTAACAATTTTTATTCCGTCATTGTTTTCAATTGATTCAAAACATACACCACTTAAGTTGTAACGAGTTTCATCAGTTGAAACTGCATATATTGTTGAATTAATCATTTCTAAAAGTTGAGCAGTTTCAACTCTTCCTTTTGGTTGTAAAATTAATCCTGGAAGTGATGGATATTCTTGCGCGCTTACTCCAACAATTTTTAATTTAGAATTTTTTGCGATTATTTCTAATCTTTCGCCATCATCTAATTTTAGATCTACATCCCCTTCTGGTAGCTCGCGAACAATTTCAGCAAACATTTTTGCGCTTACTGTAGTGCTTCCGCGTAATTTAACTTTTGATGGAACTGATATTTGAGCAGCTATTTCGTTATCTGCTCCTGCAAACGTCATAACGCCGTCTTCAGCTGTCATTAGAACGTTTGCCATAATTGGCCGAGTAGATTTCTTTTCTACAATGCTGTTTATTAATGTTAAGGCTTTTAGTAGGTCTTCTTTGTTTACTGTTGAAATCATAAGTGGCGCGAAGTTTAACTAATTTTTAGTAACATTAGTAGTAAAGAGTAACTATATAGCTCCATTATTTTGTATTTTGGTATTAAGCAGAATACTGCCTGTTGATAACTTACTTAACTAATTAATTTTTGGTTGAATTGTTTACAATAGTTTGTGGATAAATGAGGGTAATTTTTATCTATGATGTGGATAACTTTTGCTTGAATTTATAATTTGTTTTTTTGTTGATAACTTATCGAATTTGCTGGTGGTTGTACCAACAACATATTCACACAAATTTATCAGTTATTTCAGGTAGTTAATATATTTATCAACAATTTTATAGGTCCCCTATTACTTATACTACTATTTATTTTTTCATTTTATTCTTCACTTGGTTTTATATGTACTTTTTAAATTTTTGGTTATTAATCTAAATTTTACTTTATTTTTTACTGTATACCTTAACTCTATTCGTAAATTTGTGTGAGTTTAGTCGGTCACGCCTACGGCCTAGGAAATTTAGTCTTTGTAAATTAATACGATAATAACTATTCACATTTTACTTTAATTCATTTAAAGTTCCACGTGGAACATATAAATTTTTTATCTAATAATTTCTGATTAAAGGCATAAATTAAGTGTCATACGTAATTGCCATTGCTAACCAAAAAGGTGGAGTAGGTAAAACAACTTCAGCTGTAAATATATCTTCAGAATTAGCAAAACAGGGAAGATCTGTTTTGTTAATTGATTTCGACCCTCAAGGAAGTGCTACAAGTGGAATAGGGGCTACGCTACCAGAAGAAGGCAAAGATCTATTTGACGTATTCATGGGTAACCTAAGTCTTAAGGATATTCTTCAAGATACTGCAATCAGAGGATTAACTGTTGCACCAGCATCAAGGGATTTAGTTAGCCTAGAGATTGAAGTTGGTAAAAAGCCGGGCCGTGAATTAATTCTAAAAGAAGAATTAACTGATTTAGTTGATTATTATGACTACGTAATAATTGACTGCCCGCCATCATCTGGATTGTTAACTTTGAACGCACTGGGTGCTTCGCAATACGTGTTAATTCCTCTTCAAACTGAATACTACGCACTAGAGGGGATATCTGCATTAATGAACACGTTGCAATTTGTTCAAGCAACTTATAACCCAAATCTTCAGATTTTAGGTGTATTTAGTACCATGTTCGATTCACGAACAAAGCTTTCTTTTCAGGTGGAAGACGAAGCTAAAAGCTTTTTCGGAGACAAGATGTTTTCAAGCCGAGTACCTCGAAACGTTAAGCTTTCAGAAGCACCAAGCCACGGCGTGCCTATAGGAGTATACGACCCAACATCCATTGGAGCTAAATCCTATAGAGAGGTGACAAATGAGATAATCGCTAGATTAGAATCAAATACCACCGAACACGGCGACGACGATCTATCCGTAGCAAATGGGTAATGTTCCACGTGGAACAAAACTACAGATATAAAGAAAAATGTAAAAAATAGGGAATACTTTAAATATGGAAGATAAGGTTAAAAAAGTAGGAAGAGCAGCATTAGGTAGAGGACTAGCAGCGCTTATTTCACAGCCACCGGTGCCAATTGCAGCAAGCAACACAGCAATAGCTGAAAATCAGAACACCGTTATAAAATCAACCACAACAGCAGAAATCGCACCTAAAAAGGCAGAGGTAGGAAAACTGGCTACAATAGTTTCTCTGCCAAAGCTTGCTGCGCCAGAAGTCGAAGCAATAGTTCGTTATGTCGAAATAACATCTTTAATAAACAACCCAAAACAGCCGCGTGAAAGATTTAAGGAAGCTGAAATAATTGAATTAGCTTCTTCGTTAAAACAATTAGGAGTTTTGCAGCCAATAGTAGTAAGGCCGTCAAAAGTAGAAACTGGAAAACTAGAAATAGTAGCAGGGGAGCGACGCTGGAGAGCTGCAAAATTAGCTGGTCTAACCACGGTTCCGGTTGTGATAAAAGATTTATCTGACCTAGAAACTTTAGAAATATCGATTGTTGAAAACGTTCAAAGGGAAAACTTAAACGCCTTAGAACAAGCCGTTGCTTATCAAAGATTAATAGATGAATTTAATCTTTCTCATGAAGAAGTAGCAGATCGAATAGGAAAGGATAGGGCAACAGTTACAAATATTGTTAGGATCCTAAAACTTTGCAAAGAAGTTCAAGGGTATATTGCTGATGGCAAAATTAGCTTAGGACATGCAAAAGCATTAATTAGTATCAAAGACCCAAATGCTCAAATATCGTTAGCAAAAAAAGTTATAAACGAGCAATTACCGGTTAGGGCGCTTGAGGCTCTGGTCGCAAGAGTTGCGGTTTTAGATGTTGGTACTGCCAAAAGAGCTAAAACATCAAGAAATTCAACTACAAGCAGCAATCACGATGAGCTGCTCGAAAGATTACGCCGAAGTTTAGGCACAAAGGTGGCCATAAAACAGTCGAGTCAATCCAGAGGAACAATAACTATTGAGTATTTTTCACCCGAAGAGCTTACTAGGTTAGTTGATACTATATGTCACTAAAATCAATCAGTTATTCTGATTGTAAGTGAACGTAAAAATTTGATTTTACAGCGCGGTAAAGGTATCTTTTACCACGCATGAGCTTCCCTAAAAGAAAAGATACCGATACAGCAGAGACCTTCTCGGCAACTATGCGAACTACAAGTTCAAGCGTAGATGCTGTTCTTGGTAAAGGCACAAAAGTTGTCGGCTCACTTTTATTCTCGGGTGCTGTCGAGATCGATGGTGAAGTTGAAGGTGAAATTAATGCAAAAGAAAAGATGACAGTCGGAGACAGTGCTGTTATCAAAGCAAAAATTTCTGCCGCAGATCTTATCATCAAAGGAACTGTGCACGGAGATGTCTTGGCATCAAGATCACTTGTATTAAAAAAACCCGCAAAGGTTTACGGCAATATATCTTCTCCGACTCTTTCGATAGAAGAAGGAGTTCTGTTCGAAGGAAAGTGTGCAATGCAAGTTAAAGCTGCGGACGCATCAGCATCGGCAATTGGCGCCGCTTCGACTATTGGTAAACACGGCGAGATAAAAGTCTCGGAAGTAAAGTCCAATGAAACAGTAAGACCAGCTATCGGAAAATAAAACTTCCGAAAAGTTGATAGCAAAAATTTTTGAAAAAATACGGTTAGTACATTAATGGAAAACATTCTAAACACTCTAAGCTTGACCCACTTTGAAGCTGTTGGAATTTTAGCAATGACAGTTGCAATTTATTTGTACTGGAGGTTGTTTACATCACTAGTTGTTAATAAATTTGTAGCACTATACGAAGCAAGAGAAGCCGTTACTTCATCTGTTAGCGATTCATCTGAAAAATTAATAGAAACTGCAAATGAACTAGAAAAAGAAGTTCAACAATCACTAAATGAAGCAAGAGCAAAGATTGCTCAACATAGAATTCAAAAACTAGAAGCGGCCAAAGAGGGCGCTAAGAAAACGATAGCCGAGGCAGAAGAGTACTCAGAAAAATTAATGCATCAAGCTCGCGAAGAATTGGATAATGATTATCAAATTGCAAAACAGCAAATCGTTACTAGCTCCGATACTTTATCTAGAGACCTAGCAGATAAAGTAAAAGCTGCTTCTTTATTAAGTATAAGCTTAATTAGCATGACTCTTTTGGGCGCAGTCGATGCTTTAGCGGCAAGTGGACATCATGGCCAGGCAACCCCTGATGGATTAATTCCTTATGCTGTAAATTTTGTTTTATATGTTTCTATAATTTTTTATTTTTGCCGCAAGCCAGTTAAACAAGCTTGGACTAATAGAATCAGCGATATTTCTGCTCAAGTTCAATCTAGCCAAGCACAAAGACTTCAAGCAGAGCAAAAACTAAGTGTCGCTAAACAAAGATTTGAATCAATCAATACTTTGTTAGGCACGCTACAAGAGGAATCCGAAGCCTCTATTAACTCAGAAGCACAAGCAATTCTTAAAGATGCTCGAGATAGAGCTACTCGAATCAGAGAACAAGGACAATCAATGGTTCAAGCGGAAAAAAATAGCGCACGCAGACGCTTCCGCAAAGAATTAGCAGAAGCAATTGTTGCTAAAGCAAAAGCTACGCTTAAAAAAGAAACTTCAGCCGATGTAGATAAGAATTCACGAATGAAAACTATTGAATCGATTGGAGCTTTAATTAACTAAATTTTTATTATTATCGATAACTAAAAATGGCAGTTTTGTCACAGAAAAAAGCAAAGCGATACGCAAGGGCACTTTTTGAAGTATGTGCACCAGCAGAACTTGAATCAATTCTTGAGGAGTTGAAAAAGTTAGTCGTTCTTGTTGATAAAAATCCAATTTTATTGGAAGTAGCGCAAAATCCAGGATACTCAAAATCAGAAAGAGCCAGTGCGCTTTCTGCTGTCGTAGCAAAAAGTGGATGTGCTGAAAAAAGAATTATTAATTTAATGTCGACATTAGTAGAGAACATGTCGGTGCAATATCTTCCAGCCATTGAAGAAGTATTTGCGAATTTAGTTTTAGAATTTAAGAAAGCAGTTGCTATAGAAGTCGTTTCTGCTTTTCCAATGGACTCTGATGAAGTGTCTGCAATTAAACAAAAAATTGAAAAACAATTTGGAAAAGTTGTAACTGTATCAACTTCGACAGACCCAGAATTAATTGGCGGAGTTGTTCTTAAAGTCGGAGATAAAGTTTTAGATCGTTCATGGGCAGGTGCTTTGCAAAGTGCTGCTATTGAATTAACAAATTAAGTTTAAAGTCGTTAAGGAAATATAATATGAGTATCGGAGCAGACGAAATTAGTCAGATTCTTAAAGAAAAGATTGCAAACTTTTCAGCACAATCATCTTTAACAGAAACAGGAACAGTAATCTCGGTAGGAGACGGTATCTGCCGTGTTCATGGTTTAGCAAATGTTGGTTCAGGAGAACTTGTAGAGTTTAGTTCTGGAATCAAAGGAATCGCATTTAACCTTGAAGAAGATAACGTTGGTATCGTTATCATGGGTGAAGCATCTGCAATCAAAGATGGTGATACTGTAAAAAGAACAGGAAAAATCGCAGAAGTTCCAGTTGGTCCAGAACTTATTGGCCGCGTAGTTGATGGACTAGGTAACCCAATCGATGGTCTTGGAGAAATCAAAACAACAGAAAGAAGAAGAATTGAAATCAAAGCTCCTGGGATAGTTCAAAGAAAATCAGTACATGAGCCAATGCAAACTGGATTAAAATCAGTTGATGCAATGACTCCAGTTGGACGAGGACAGCGCGAACTTATTATTGGTGATAAGAAAACAGGTAAAACTGCAGTTGCCCTTGATACAATTATCAACCAAAAAGGTAACGGTGTAATTTGTATTTATGTTGCTATCGGTCAGAAAAGATCTTCTGTAGTACAAATTGTTGAAAAATTAAAAGAGCACGGCGCAATGGATCACACTATTGTTGTTGCTGCTACTGCTTCAGAGCCAGCTCCATTAGCATTCCTAGCTCCGTTTTCTGGATGCGCAATGGGTGAGTACTTTATGGAAAAAGGAAAACACGCTCTGATTGTTTATGATGATTTATCAAAACACGCAGTTGCATACCGAAGCGTATCTCTTCTTCTTCGTCGTCCTCCAGGGCGAGAAGCATATCCAGGAGACGTTTTCTATCTTCACTCCCGCCTTCTTGAAAGAGCTGCAAAACTTTCTGATGAATTAGGTGCTGGATCTTTAACTGCGCTTCCTGTAATTGAAACTCAAGGTGGAGACGTATCAGCATACGTTCCTACAAACGTGATTTCTATTACTGATGGTCAGATTTATCTTGAATCAGATTTGTTTAACTCGGGCGTTAGACCTGCAGTAAACGTAGGACTTTCGGTTTCGCGAGTAGGTGGTGCTGCTCAAGTTAAAGCGATGAAAAAAGTTGCAGGCACACTTCGATTGGATCTAGCTCAGTATCGCGAAAAACAAGCATTTGCTCAGTTTGGTTCTGACTTAGATGCTGCGACACAAGCTCAGTTAGCTCGCGGTGAAAGACTTGTTGAGATCTTAAAACAAGATCAGTACAAGCCAATGCCAGTTGAGTTCCAAGTTCTTTCTATATTAGCTGTTAATTTAGGATTTACTGATAAATTAGCAGTAAATCAAATTAAGAGTTTCGAGTCTGCATTCCATGCACATGTAAAAACTAGACATGCAGAATTTTTAGAAGCTCTTCAATCTAAAAAAGAGCTAACTAAAGAAATCGAAGAGAACTTTAAGAAAATTGCTGCAAAATTTGTTGAAGATTTTAGCGTTGGAAAAGCTGCTGACCTTAAAGCTGCGCCAGCTGCAAAAACTACATCTGCACAAAACGCTGATGCAACAAGAGCAGCTGCTTAATTTTATTTAAGAGTAAAGTCATATTATGGCAGGTCTTAGAGACATAAAAAGGCGTCTTCAATCGGTGAAAAACACCAAGAAGATTACCTATGCAATGAAACTTGTTTCGGCAGCGAAGCTTAGACGAGCACAGGAAGCTGTGGCTAAAGCTCGTGATTACACAAAATCACTTGGTCAAATCGTTGAAACTTTAGCAGTCGAAGCTGGTGGCTCAATTGGCACACATCCTTTGTGCGAAACTAGATCACAAATAAAAACGATTGGACTTGCAATCGTAGGTGGAGGGCGCGGGCTTTGTGGTGGATACAATACTAACGTTAACCGTAGAATCGAATCTGCAATAGCAGAGCTTAAAGCCGAATATCCAGGTGTTGAGATAAAAATTTACATCTTAGGTAAAAAACCTGCGGAGTATTGCAGAAGAACCACTCGTGCTGTTGAAAAATCGTATGAAGATCTTCCTGAAGATCCAACTAAATGGCCACTGAATGAATTTAATGCTCAGCTTGAGCATGACTTCGTGAATGGAAATGTAGATAAAGTATATTTGATTTACACCAAGTTTTTCTCGGCTCTTACAATGACAGTTGAGTGTAGTCAAATTTTACCAAAGACAGTCGAGTTAAGTACGATTAAAGGTGATACAAAAACTAAGATCGAGCCAGATCCGCGATCGGTATTTTTAGCAGCAATTGCACGAAGCTTTAGAGCAGAAGTTCTTCAAGCATGTCTTGATGCAAAAGCAAGTGAAACAGCAAGTCGTATGACGGCTATGGATTCAGCTACTAAGAACGCAGGAGATTTAATTAAGAGACTACAGCTTACTTATAACAAGCTTCGACAAGCAGGAATTACTGCCGAGTTGCTTGATATTATCGGCGGAGCTGAAGCGATACAGTAAATATATAGATTTTTTTGGAGATTAAATTAGATGAGTCAGAGTAAAAGAATAGGAAAAATATCTCAGGTACTGGGTGCGGTAATCGACGTGGAATTCCCTAAGGAGTCAGGCTTGCCGAGCATTTATGATTCGTTGGTGTTGTCAAACCCAGCAATCGACAATACACCTGACAACCTTACATTAGAAGTTGCGCAACACTTAGGTGATAGCACTGTAAGATGTATTGCGATGGACTCAACAGACGGTCTTGTTCGTGGACAAGAAGTTAAAGACACAGGAGCACCAATTTCGATTCCTGTAGGAGCTCAAACATTAGGTCGTATTATGGACGTAATTGGACGCCCAGTTGACCAAGCTGGACCAATTAACGCTGACACTAAATGGTCAATTCACAGACCAGCTCCATCATTTGAAGATCAAGCAACTTCAAAAGAGTTATTAGAGACAGGTATCAAAGTTATCGATCTACTTGCTCCTTACGTTAAAGGTGGAAAAATTGGACTGTTCGGTGGAGCAGGAGTTGGTAAGACAGTTATCATCATGGAACTTATCAACAACATCGCTAAAGCACACGGTGGGTACTCGGTGTTTGGTGGAGTAGGAGAAAGAACTCGTGAAGGAAACGATCTTTGGCACGAGATGAAAGATTCTGGAGTTATCGACAAAGCTTGCCTAGTTTACGGTCAGATGAACGAGCCTCCGGGAGCACGTTTCCGCGTTGGTCTTAGCGCATTAACAGCTGCAGAATACTTCCGTGATGAAGAAGGTCGTGACGTACTTCTGTTTGTTGATAACATCTTTAGATTCCTACAAGCAGGATCCGAAGTGTCTTCACTACTTGGAAGAATGCCAAGTGCGGTAGGATATCAACCAACACTTGCAACAGACATGGGTCAGCTTCAAGAGCGTATTACATCAACTAACAAAGGTTCTATTACTTCTGTACAAGCTGTATACGTACCTGCGGATGACTATACGGATCCAGCTCCTGCAACAACGTTTGCTCACTTGGATGCAACAACAGAACTTTCGCGTTCTATCGCAGAAAAAGGAATTTATCCTGCGGTTGATCCATTAACTTCATCTTCAACAATCCTTGAGCCTGGAATCGTAGGTGAAGAGCACTACCGTGTTGCAAGAAAAGTTCAGCAAACTCTTCAAAGATATAAAGAGCTTCAAGATATTATTGCGATTCTAGGAATGGATGAATTATCTGAAGAAGATAAATTAACTGTTGCTAGAGCAAGAAAAATTGAGCGTTTCTTGTCCCAACCTTTCCACGTTGCTGAAACATTCACAGGAACTCCTGGAGTGTACGTAAAACTTGCTGACACAATAAAAGCGTTTGGCTTGTTAGTAGACGGACAACTTGATGACTTACCAGAGCAGGCTTTCTATATGGTGGGTACTCTTGAGGAAGTTAAAGCTAAAGCTGAAAGATTGGCTAACGAGTTTAAGAAAGCAGCTTAATTTATTGGTAAACAACTATGTCGTTTC